>DASTEX010000386.1:0-4401 GCA_035709185.1 Gemmatimonadales bacterium | reverse complement strand
GACCCGGATTACCGGGGCGCGACCGGTGGGCTACCGGGCGCCCTCCTGGAACCTGAGCGCCAGCACGCTCGACATCATCCGCGACCTGGGCTTCGTCTACGAAAGCTCGCTCATGGCGGACGATGACCCGTACGAGCTGCTCGCCGCCGGACAGCCGACGGGGCTGGTGGAACTGCCGGTCGAATGGATCCTGGACGATGCCCCGCTGTTCAACCCGTTAGGCGATCGCTACGCCTCGCCCCGCGAGGTGCTCCAGGTGTGGATCGACGAGTTCGACAAGGCGTACGACGAGGGCGGGATGTTCCTCCTGACCATGCACCCCCACATCATCGGTCACCGTTCGCGGATCGTGGTACTGGAGCAGCTGATCGACCACATCCGGCGACGGCCCGACGTCTGGTTCGCTACCCACCGCGCCGCCGCGGAGTACGTCAAAGAGGCAGGCGGGCCGGAGCCCGCCCGCGCGGGTAACTGAATTCTCCGCCGTCAGCCGACGCTGCAGGTCATGTCCTGGCCGCAGCACATGGGCGACTTGACCTTGCCGTGACCTTCGGGGCAGCGGGCAATCTGCACCGTGACGCCGCCTTCGCGGGCGAGCGTATCGTTGACCAGCTCCTTGCCGCAGTGGCCGCAGGTCATGGTGCCCACGCTCATGCCGCACTTCTCACAGGTATACATCGCCATGGTTTCGATCCTTGTCGGCGCGGTCAGGTGGCGGGACGCTCGAAGGGAAGGATGTGCTCCCATTCGCTGGCGTCGGAACGGGCGACGACCGCCATCACCGGTTCGGTGTCGCTGAGGTTGAAGACTTCGTGCGGCACTCCCGGCTCGATATAAATGAAATCACCCGCCTCGTTCTCCAGAGCGTACTCCAGCCGCGGGCCGTACTCGTGGCGAACGCGACCCTGGAGAATGTAGAGCATGACCTCGAAGTCCACGTGGATGTGGGCCCAGGCCACGCCGCCCGGCGGGATGGTGGCCACGTTCATCGAGAGCTTCCGGGCGTTCACGTTCCTGGCCGAGAGCCCGGCCCGGTACCGGATGTTGTTCCAGCCCCGGACGTTCCCGCCGCCGCGGATCACGAGAATGCCGTCGCCGCCTTCGACGGTTCCCCAGCTGGCGGGATCGTCTGCCATGATTCCTCCGGCGCTCCTCGGAGATTAAATATACGTTCCATCGTCCGCCATCAGTCCCGGGCCATTGGCCCCAAGCCTTCAGGCCGCGGTTGTCCGTTATCAGGTATACCGGAGTTCCGGACCCGCCAAGGCGGGCTGTTCCCGCTTCCGTGAGAACAACGGTGACCCGACACCGTTTGACGGTACAGGTGGTACGCTACGGCCTTTCCCGGACCAGGAGGGAGACCTGCATCTACCGGACGCCGCACGGCCGCCGGTGCGCCGCGATCGTCAGGCGGCTCGCCGAACTGGTGGCAGCGCGATGAGACGGGTCTGGATCCGGGCGGCGTTGATTGCGGTCGCCTTGAATGTTGTGGTCTGGATCGGGGCGGCCTTGTTCCCCGAGACACGACAGGGGTGGGGGAAGGTGGCGCTGCCGCTCTTCGTGCTGCTCGGCTTCTCCGTCGGGCGCTGGTGGGCGTTGTGGGTGACGGTCTTCTTCGGGATCATTCATGCGATCCCGGTGTACTTCGGTCTCCTGCCGGGGTATCTGTCGACCTGGGCCGAGGCGCTGTGGTGGGTCTTCGCCCTGATCCTTTTACTGGCCCTGACCGCACTCGGCGTCCTGGTCCGGAGGGGTATGAGCCGCCGGCAAACCGGACCGCAGCGGTCCCCCCGGCCCGGCGGGACAGCGTGACGCGCGCGGTATCGCTGGCGCTGCGGGTGCTGGGCGGCCTGGTGCTGGCGACGATCAGCTGGGTGTTGCTGGGTTACTTCGCGACCCTGCCACTGGGAGCGATCTATGGCTGGGGCGGTCACCCGGCCCTTCCCTCTGCTCCGATCGGCGTGTACATCGCCCTGTATGGGGTGGTGTTTCCTCTGCTGTGCCTGGCGGCCGCCTGGTTCATCATGGGGAGGCTCATCCGCCCAGGGTTGGTGGATGCCCCAGCACCTCGAGCCGGTAACTCCGGGCCAACTTCGCATGATTGAACGCCACCCGGAGTGCCGTCAGAATCACCAGCGCGATCATGCCGGCGGTCCTGGCCGGCCGAGCCCATTCCCGGCTTCCGGGTTCTGTTCCGGTGACGGGACCCGGGATCAGGCCACCATCCGGCAGGGGATTTGCAGCGTTATGCAGGTTGCTTCACCGACCGATAACGGCCGTTTGCCGTCCTCGTGGCGTGCAATGGGCCCGTGCATTTCCCGTGGGTCCGACTCCTACCAGGAGCTCCTCATGTCTCGCGCTCGTTTGCTTGCAGGCGTTGCTGCCGTGCTGGTGCTGAGTGTGGGAAGCGCGCACGCCCAGGGCACGCCGGCAGCCCCGATCCAGCCTGGTCCAACCAGCATCGCCATCTCCTCACCGCCGGCTCCGATGCCGGTGGCCGAACGGCCCTTTACCGGATCCGGACGGCTGGGCCAGTCCCAGGTCATCACGAGCCGGATGGAGGTCTCGCCGGCTGCGGTGATGCAGCAGCAGCGGCGCCGGGCTCCTGGCGTCATCCTGATGATCGTGGGCGCCGCCGGGGTCGTTCTCGGTATCGTGACCGACGAAGGCATCATCACCGTCGCGGGCGCGGGCGTCGGTCTTTACGGATTGTATCTCTATCTTCGCTGATTCCCCGAGGCGGGCGAACAGGGGATCTTCGAATCACCAGCGCATCGGCAGCCGTAGGGTGTCAGGTACCTTCGGCTGCCGTTTCATTGGGACTCCCCTCCACCGGAGATGTCCTGTGCGATTCACACTGCTGGCGCTCCTGGCGCTTCCCGTGGCGCTACCGGCCCAGACCGGCCATTTCCCGCCTGATTCCCTCATCAATATCCAGGTCATAGCCAAGGGGACCCCGGTTTCCGAGGTGATCGGCCAGATGCGCAACTTCGCGGGAGCGCTCGGCGTGCGGTGCCAGTTCTGCCATGTCGGCGAGGAAGGGATGCGGCTGGACCGCTTTGACTTTGCGAAGGATGAAAAGCGCACCAAGCTGGTTGCCCGGCAGATGATGCGGATGGTCGAGGAGATCAACCGGCGGATCGATACGCTGCCCGGGCGGGCATCCGGCGATCTCACGGTAACGTGCCGCACTTGTCACCACGGGGTGAGCCGCCCGGTTCCGCTTGCGACGCTGTTGGTCGAGGCCGCGCAGACGGCCGGCGCCGATTCGGCCGTCCGGGCCTATCGCACCCTGCGGGAGCGCTATTACGGCCGCGATGCCTACGACTTCGGCGAGGTCTCGCTCAACACCGCGGCATTCCGGCTGGGCCGGGACGGTCGCTTCCCCGAGGCCTTTGCACTCCTGGACCTGAACCAGACATTCTTTCCCGCGTCAGCGGGCCCGTCCATCTTCCGCGGCAACCTTCAGCTCATGAAGGGTGATACCGTGGCGGCGGAAGCGGCGTTCACGGACGCCCTGCGGCGGGACTCGACCAACGCGGAGGCGCGGGGACGGTTGAACGCGATCCGGCGAGGCCGCCAATAGGCCATTCTCATTTCGGGCCATGGATTTCAACACCACCGTCAAACTGACGATTTACCGGCACTTCGCCCGGACCGGCCAGGCACCGGCGGCGGCGGAGATCGCGGATATCCTCGGGGTCGACCCGGAGGCGATTCGGCAGAGCTTTGCCGACCTTCGTGCCTCCCGGGTGCTCTGGCTCGAGCCTGACGGTGTGACGATCCGGATGGCCCCCCCGTTTTCGGGCGTGCCGACCCAGCACCGGGTGGAAGCCGGCGGGCAAAGCTGGTTCGCCAACTGCGCATGGGATGCCCTCGGGATTCCGGCTGCGTTGCACCAGGTGGCGGTGGTGCACTCGACCTGCGGTCACTCCGGAGAGCCACTACGGCTCGGGGTCGGGCTGGATGGCCCCGAGCCGAGCCCCTGGGTCTTTCATTGTCTCGTGCCTGCCGCCCACTGGTGGGACGACCTGGTCTTTACCTGAAGCAACATGCTCTTCTTCCGGTCGGAAGAACGGGTTCGGGACTGGTGTCGTGACCGGAAGGCCCCGGTGCGACCGATCGTATCCATGGCGCAGCTCTGGGGCCTGGCCACCCATTGGTATGGCAACCGGTTGTCGCCCGATGCCAGGCGGCCGAGTGCCGCGGAGATGCGGGAGATCTTCGCCTCGCTGGGCCTGGCCGGCTCGTTCTGGGATCCGGCGGCAGGGCTGGTGGATTCTCAACCCGGGCGATAGTCTCCGCTCTGCTCCTCCCACACCGAGCGCCGAATCGTGAGAGCCCTGCGCCTTGGCCTGGTTTTCGCCGCCGCCGTTCCCGCCGGCATGCAGGCCCAGACGG
>DASTEX010000385.1:0-5630 GCA_035709185.1 Gemmatimonadales bacterium | reverse complement strand
ATCGGTGAACTCGAGAGGAAGGGAGATCGACACCGCCAGAGTGGACAGAGAGAGACCCTCGCAAACGCTAATTCTCTAGCCGGGATGGGCCCGGCGCAAGCTATTCAGCGATTTGACGATTTGACGATTTGAGCAGTTACGAGATCCTCGCTCCAGTCTGGAGTGCGGACCGCAATCCCTAATCGTCAAATCGCCAGATCGCTAAATGGATTTCGCCTCGTTCCACAGCCGGTCCAGCAGGTCCAGCCCCGCCCGGTGCACGTCAATTCCGCGCTCAGCCGCCAGCCGTTCGACCGCCCCAAACCGGTCAGCAAACTTCCGGTTGGCCTTCTGGAGCGCGTTGTCGGGCGCCACCCCCAGTTTCCGGGCCAGGTTGACGACCGAGAAGAGCAGGTCGCCGACCTCCTCCTCAATTCTGGGGTCGGGTGGTCCGCCCGCCTGCCCGCCGGCCCGCCTGCCCGCCTCCAGCGCCAGCTCGTCCAGCTCCTCCCGCACCTTGGCGGCCGGTCCGGCGGCGTCGGGCCAGTCGAATCCTACCGAGGCGGCGCGCTCCTGGAGGCGGAAGGCCATCAGCAGGGGCGGCAGCGGCGGCAGGCCCTCCAGGACGCCCCGTCCGTTCTCCTGCCGCTTGAGTGTCTCCCACGCCGCCCGGGGACCCAGGTCGAAGAGATGGGGATGGCGGCGTTTCATCTTGCGTTCCAGGTCATCCGCCACGTCATCCGCGGTGAATTCCCGGAGTTCTTCGGCCAGCACCAGCTGCCAGGCCAGGTGGAGCAGGAGATCGCTCACCTCCTCGCGGATGGCGGGCGGATCGCCCTCGCCTAACGCGTGGTCCAGCTCGTGCACTTCCTCGACCAGGTAGGGGCGCAGGGTCTCGCGGGTCTGGACCCGGTCCCAGGGACAGCGGGCCCGGAGGTCGGCCACCATCGCCATCGCACGGGAGAGCGCAGATCGTTCGGACATGGGCGGAGAATAACCCGGCCCTCCACCCCCTGCAGGGCTCTGGCCCGGCGGGGGAGGCGGGTCTATTCTCCATCCCCCGTGGAAGCGACTGGAACGGAACCGTCCCGCGCGTGGGCCGAAGTGGATCTTGCGGCGCTGCGGCGCAACGCAGCCGCCATCGCGGCCCGCGCGGGTGCGCCGCTGCTCCCAATGGTCAAGGCCGATGGGTACGGTCTGGGCGCCCTCCCCGTGGCTCGCGCGCTCGACTCGCTCCAGCCCTGGGGGTTCGGGGTTGCCACGCTCGATGAAGCGGTGGCGCTGCGGCGCGGGGGGATCACGCGCCCGGTTCTGCTGTTCACGCCGCTTCTGGCCGCGCAGGCCGGTGCCTGCCGGGCGGTGGAGGTGCGTCCCTGTATCGGCGATGTGAATGCACTCGCCGCGTGGCTGGCGCTCGGCCCCGCACCGTTCCACCTCGAAATCGATTCCGGGATGCGCCGGTCGGGCGTTCCGTTCAACGACCGGGAAATCCTGGCGCGGCTGCGGTCGATGCTCGCCAGCGCCGAGGGGTGGGAAGGAGCCTTCACCCACTTTCACTCGTCCGACGTCGATATCGAGTCGGCCCGAGTCCAGTGGCGGCGATTTCAGGAAGCACTGGGAGCGCTGGGCCGCCGGCCCCGCTGGGTCCACGCGGCATCGAGCGCCGGCGCCCTGGCCGATCCCGAGCTGGGCGGCGACTTCGCCCGGCCGGGCATCTATCTCTACGGCGGCCAGGCCGGAAACCATCGCCCCGAGCCGGTCGTCCGGTTCCGGGCCCGGGTGGTGTCGGTGCGGCGAGTGGTACCGGGCGAGACGGTGAGCTACCACGCTACCTGGACCGCAACCCGGCCGGCCACTATTGCCACCATCGCGGCGGGATACGCCGACGGCCTGCACCGGTCGCTCTCGAATCGCGGCCAGATCGAGCTCGGCGGCGCGGCGTACCCGATTGCGGGGCGGGTGACGATGGACATGACGATGGTAGATGTGGGTGACGCGCCGGTGCGGCCGGGCGACGTCGCGACGATCTTTGGGGGCGTGGTGTCGCTCGACCAGCAGGCGGAAGCCGCCGGCACGATTTCGTACGAGCTGTTGACGGCGATCGGGCCGAGGGTGGAGCGGATCTACACGGGCGGGCAGGCGGACAGGCGGACAGGCGGGCAGTAGGTACTGGCGTCTCACGGCTCACGGCTCACGGCGAACGGCTAACGGGTTATGAATTCTCATTTCGCTTCTCTCGTGGTTGGACTCGGAGCGCAGGCCGCTTCGGCGCTCGAGGGCAACGTGCCGGGTGAGGTGGCGGGCGCCGATCCGAAGGAGATCGCCCGCTCGCTGATCGACACGCTCGGAATGATCGAAGAAAAGACCCGGGGGAACCTGTCCGACGAAGAGCACCAGCTGCTTTCGGGAATCCTCACGGACCTGAGGATCCGCTTCGTGCAGGGAACGCCGAAGTGAGTGAGCCTGCCCGCCCGCCTGCCCGCCTGTCCGCCCGCCCGCCCGAAAGAAGAGCCGCCATCATCGTCCTCGACGGACTGGGCATCGGTCCCACCCCGGACCAGGCGGCCTACGGCGACGAGGGCAGCGACTCGCTGGGCAATGCGCTTCAGCTGGGCGCGGGACTGATGCTGCCCAACCTGGAGCGGCTGGGACTGGGGCGGTGTCGTCCGCTGCCGGGCGTAGCCGCGGTGGAGCGCCCCGGGGCCGCCTTCGGCATCGCCCATCCGCGCAGTGCGGGGAAGGACAGCACCACCGGGCACTGGGAACTGTGTGGCCTGGTCCTGGAGCAGCCGTTCCCCACCTACCCGTTAGGCTTTCCCCCGGAGCTGATCGCCGAGTTTTCCCGCCGTACCGGGCGCGGTGCACTCTGCAATCTGCCGGCGTCGGGCACCGCCGTCCTCGATCAGTTCGGCCAGGAACATCTGCAGTCCGGCCGGTGGATCGTGTACACCTCGGCCGACAGCGTCTTCCAGGTCGCGGCGCACGAGGCGGTGGTGCCGCTGGACGAACTGTACGCGGCGTGTGCCACCGCCCGCGAGATCCTTCAGGGCGAGCAGGGAGTTTCCCGGGTCATCGCGCGGCCCTTTCGGGGTGAACCCGGGAAATGGGAACGGGTGGGAATGCACCGCAAGGACTTCAGCCTCCCTCCGCCGGCCGACACCCTGCTCGACCGGTGTGAGGCAGCCAAGCTGCCCCGGATGGGGGTGGGGAAGGTGGATGACCTGTTCGCGCGCCGGGGAATTTCCAGCCTGCACACCGCCACCAACGCCGAAGCCTATCATCTCATCGAAACGGCGCTGGGCGCGATGCGCCGGGGACTGCTGCTGGCGAACGTGATCGAGTTCGATCAGACCTGGGGGCACCGCAACGACGTCCCCGGTTACCTCAAAGGCTTGACCGAGCTGGACGAGGCGATCCCGCGCCTGCTCGCAAACGTCCAACCGGATGATCTGATTATCTTTACGGCGGATCACGGGAACGACCCGACCACGCCCTCCACGGATCACAGCCGGGAGGCGGTGCCGGTGCTTGTCTATGGTCCCGGGATCACCCCGGCGCCGCTGGGCGAGCGCGCCACTTTCGCCGACATCGGACAGACCGTGGCCGAATTCCTGAGGCTGGAGCCGCTCGCAGCGGGCACATCTTTTCTTGGTGAGGTCTGGCGTGGTTGATGGACTGATCGATGCGGCGCGGCAGGCGCAGCAGCAGGCGTACGCTCCGTACTCGCGGTTCCGGGTCGGCGCGGCCATCGAAGCCGAGGACGGCAGCGTCTTCACCGGCTGCAACGTGGAGAATGCGTCCTACGGCCTCACCATGTGCGCCGAGCGGGTGGCGATCGGAGCCGCGGTGGCGGCCGGGGCTCGCAGCTACCGCCGAGTGGTCGTGGTCAGCGACAGTGAGCCGCCGGCTCCACCCTGCGGTGCCTGCCGCCAGGTGCTCCACGAGTTCGCCCCCAACGCCGAAGTGACCGCCGTCGGTCCCCAGTCGACCCGCCGCTGGCAGGCGGGCGAGCTGCTCCCCTCCGCCTTCACCAGCCACCAGATCCGATGATGCGGCTGCTGCTGCCCCTGCTGGCCGCCAGTATGCTCCTGGTCGGCTGTGAAGAAGAGCTCACGGTGCCGGGTCAGTGCCCGGAACTCTGCCCCGGCGGACAGCCGGTGGTCCGGGACACCATCGTGCTGGCGATCGAGGAAAGCGACAGCTCGTTCTTCGGATATACCGGCCGTGGTTCCGTGACCTCGCTGCTGGTCTCCAACGGGCTGGCCGCCGGAGAAGCGCGGGCCTGGGTCGAGTTCCCGGTGCGGCCCGACTCCATTCAGATGAGCGACTCGACCCGGGTCTATACCACCGATTCGGTGCGCATAACGTTCAGCATGACCGGCCGGGACACCACGGTAGACGACCTCAAGGTGTATCTCCATCGGGTCCCGCGCACCCTCGATTCCAGTTCCACCTTCGCCGACATCGATCAGCATCTCGTCGCGGGCACCCTGATCGACAGTATCATCGTGCCGGACAGCGTCCGGTCGGGGAGCATTTCCCGGCTGATCACCGACAGCGCCAATCTTGCCAATCTCATTCCCGCGGCGGACAGCGGCCGCCGGGCCCTGGGGCTGCGCCTGGTCGCCGAGGCGCCGACCGGAGTCCGGCTGAGCGCGATCCTCGGGTCGGGGGGGGCCTCGTTCATCACCTATGGGCGCGTCGCGGTGGCCGACACGTCCCGGCGGCGCCAGACCATTTCGCTCTCGGCGGCGGATAACGGTTTCGCCCTCCAGGGTCAGGAGGCGCCCAGCGATCCCGACCTGCTGTACGTCGGGCGGGTGCCTTCGGCTCGCACGATCCTTCGTTTTCCGATTCCGGAGTTCTTCGACGATCCCTCCGTGGTCCTGGTGCGGGCGACCCTGGAGCTGACGCCGTCCCTCCCGATCGTCGGCCTCAAGGGGGACGCGGCTGTGGTTGACGTGCGGGGGGTCAGCAAGGATATCGGCGCCAAATCGTCGCCGGTCCTGACGATAAGCGGCTCCGCCACGCTTCCAGTCGATTCCTCCGAGCTCTTCGGGATTGATGTGCTGAACCTCGTCCGCTTCTGGCGTCTGTCGGAGGACCCGTTGCCGCCGGTGTTCCTGCTGGCCATGGTGCCCGACGGAGGCTCGTTTCACCGGCCGGTGTTCCGGTCCACTCGTTCGGCCGACGGCAAGCCGCGTCTCCGGATCACCTATCTCCGGCCCACCCCGGTGGAACAGCCATGAGACGTTACTCTTTGCGGGGCGCCGTCGTCCTGGCGCTGCTGCTTCCGGGCGGGCTGGCGGCGCAGTCCTCGGTCTTCGGGACCCGCGTGCTCGGTCTGCCGGTGCTGCCGCTTTCCGCCCGGGCCCAGGGGATGGGTGGGGGCAACGCGATGTTCGATCCCGAGGTCAGCCTCAACCCGGCAGCGCTGTGGACCACCCAGCGGACGACGGCCACCTTTACGCTGCGACATTTCTGGCGCGACTCCGAGAACGCGTTCGGCGTCTCCAGCGGCAACGACACCCAGTTTCCCCTGGTGATGGTGGGCGGCCCCATCGGTCCCCGCTGGGACTACGGGGTCAGCGTCTCGGCCTTGACCGATCGGACCTTCGCGCTCTCGCTCACCGACACGATCATCCTGCGCG
>DASTEX010000384.1:0-2080 GCA_035709185.1 Gemmatimonadales bacterium | reverse complement strand
TTCAGCGTGATGGGACTGCCGGTGCGGCTGGTGCTCGACCTCTTGGCCCGGGCCGGAACGCCGTATTCGTTTCCCTTGCCCGACGGGAGCGGTATGCATTGACGAATGACAATTGACGATTGACGATTTCTTGTCGCGATTCCAGCCGGCAGCAATTGTCAATCGTCAATTGTCCATCGTCAATGGTCAGAAGACGATGGCTTTGAAGCCCGGTGGATTCCGGGGCGCCGCCACCAGGTACCGCCCCGGTCCCGGAATGGTGGCCATCAGCAGATCAGAGGCGGGCCGCCAGCTGTCCAGGAACACCAGGGTGCTGTCCCCTTCGATTCGGCCCACCCCCAGGAATTGCTCGAACCGGATCTCCGAGCCATAGATGTCACGGGCGCCGGACGGCGCCACGAAGTGCATGCCGTAGCTGAAGCTCATCTGGGCGCCGGGCTGGGCCCCGGCCTCGGTGATGATGTCCACGCCGTACAGTCCCGGCGGGGTCGTCAGCCGAACGGTCACCGAGTCGCCCGCTGGCGGTATCAGTGAATTGGCCGGGAACTTCACCAGGGTGAAGAGGCTGAAGTCGGGCGCCTCCCGCCGCAGCACGATGGTCCGCTCTTCCCCGGCGTGAAACGTCACCACCGTGTCGGTTGGCGTGGAACCCCAGGATTCGAGGACGAACACCTGCGACAGCGGCAGCGGGGGCGATAAGGGCGTAACCGTAGGATCGAAGTCCGGGATCGCCTGCCGGCCGCCACACGCTCCCAGCCCGAGCAGCACGCTCAGTGTTATTCGGTGCTTCAGACTTAGTTTAGGCCTCATGGTCCCGGCACTGCTCCTGCTGGCCGTCCAGCAGTGGAATACGGCTGAAACCCTCGATCTGGTTCACCGCGCGGTGGAACGGCGGCACCAGACCGAGGCCGGCGCCCGGCGCTACACCAGCAGGGCAAACGGTGTGGTGCTCTTTCTGGCGCAGCTCGGCCAGGAGCCCGGCGCGCCGCTCCGCCTCATCAAGGCCGACGAGCTCGCTGTCGAAGTGTATTGGGAAGCGCCAAGCCGGAGCAAGCAGACGATCCAGGCCTGGCGCGAGCGGCGGTTTCTCCCCACCGACATCTCGTACCATCGGGATCACCTGGGAGTCGTGACCGATGACTTTGGCGACGCCATCCGCCTGGGCGACGGCGACGAGGTGCGCGACGTTCCGCACCCGCTCTCCGCCGCGGGCCTGGCGCTGTACCAGTACGCGCTGGGCGATTCGCTGGCGCTGGCGAGCGGGGCCGCGCGCCTGCTGGTGCGCGAGGTGCTGGTCCGGCCCCGGGATCCCGCGCGGCCGGCCGCGGTCGGCACGCTCTACCTCGATGCCGCCACCGCCGACCTGGTCCGCTTCCGGTTCAGTTTCACCGGGCCGGCCTACCTCCAGCCCCAACTCGAAGACATAACGGTCGTACTGGAACGGGCCCTGTTCGAGCGGGAGTACTGGCTCCCATGGCGCCAGGAGATCGAGATCCGGCGGCGGCTTGCATGGCTGGACATTCCGCTCCGCACCGTCATTCGCGGCCGGTGGGAAATCGGCGAGTACGAGGTGAACGGCGTGCGCCAGCCGGCGCGGCTGGTCGGAGGGCCCTACGGGGGACTCCGGATGCCGCAGCCCGATACCGGGTGGGCGGAACCGCTCGACTCCGCCATCGCGCGGGCCGGCGGGACGCTGCCCCGGGCCGACCTCGCCACCGCGAGAAGAGAAGTGGCCCGCCTGGTGAGTGCCTCCGCGCTGGCGGCTCAGCCCCCCGCCCGCTTCGCCTTCGGGTCGGTGAGTGAACTGGTCCGGTTCAACCGAGTTCAGGGCCTGGCGATCGGATTCGGCGCGACGATCCGGCCCGGTAACGGCCAGCTCGAGTGGTCTCCCCGCCTGGGATACGGCTTCTCCGACAACCGGCTGAGTGGGGGAGTCACCGCCAGCGTACGCCTCTCACAGTTGGCGATCTCCCTCGAGGCATCCCGAATGGTCCGTGATCTGAGCGACTGGCCCTCGATCAGCGGACTGCTGAACTCGCTGCTGGCGCAGGAAGGCGCCAGGGATCACGGCGACTGGCTT
>DASTEX010000383.1:0-8709 GCA_035709185.1 Gemmatimonadales bacterium | reverse complement strand
TGAGCAACCGCCGGGTCAATCCGCCGCGTGTCGGAATGACAACCGACGGTCGCAGAACGCGGCCGGATCGTGACTTGCATACTGGCCTCCGGCTTGCACCCGGGCAGGGCAACTCGCTCAGGCAAGATCATGAGAACCGTTGTTATTGCCGCCGCCACGCTCCTGATGGGCGCCACCAACTGCCGGCTCAACGTCAACGAGCCCTCACCCGTGGTGATCGACGCCACCGTCCGGCTGGTGAATGTCGAGGGTGGGTGCTGGGTCCTGGAAACCCAGAGCGGCCGGCGCTATGAGGCTGCCGGTCTGCCGGCTGAGTTCCGGGAGGATGGGCTGGAGGTTACGGTGGAGATGCAGAGACGGCCCGACCTGGCCAGCCTCTGCCAGCTCGGCACCATGGTGGAAGTCCTGTCGATCGAAGAGCGCTGACCGGGGAGCCACGACCACGGACCGAGCGGCTGACATGCGAGCCTGTCTCCTGGCCTGCCTTGCCTTGGTCGCCTGCCGCCCCGCAGACCGGGAGCCTTCGCCTGAGATACTGGCGGAAGCCCGGCGTGAGCTGGAGCAGAGGGGCCGGGAAGATCAGCGGGTCCGGGAAGGGTTCGGGGTCGGGGGCCAGGTGGATTCGGCCCGGATCGTGGCGATGATGCGGACCGATTCAGCCAACACGGAGTGGCTCAAAGCCTGGGTGGCCGAGTGGGGCTGGCCGACCGCGGCACAGGTCGGGACCGAGGCGGTCACGGCCGCCTTTCTGATCGTGCAGCACGCGGTCCACGATACCGGCTTCATGCGAGCCATGCTGCCGGCGATCGAGGAGAGCCATCGCCGGGGCGATCTCGACGGCGGAGCGGTTGCGATGCTGACGGACCGGCTCGAGGTCAAGGCGGGCCGTCCGCAGCTGTACGGCACCCAGCTCTCGCTCCGGGACGGCAAGTGGGTTCTCGACTCCATCGCCGACTCGGCCCAGGTCGACCAGCGGCGCCGGCGCTTGGGCCTGCCGCCCCTGTCCGAATACCTGCGGCTGGTGGATTCCGTATTCCGGAGCTCGACGCCCCCGTGACCGGGCCGAGCTACTGAATGGCGACGCAGGCTGACGTCCGGCGCATCGCCCTCTCCCTGCCGGGAGCCCGGCAGGAGCCCGGTCACTTCGGGTTTGCGGTCCCCCACAAGGAAAAGCTCAAGCGCTTCGTCTGGGTCTGGATGGAGCGGGTGAACCCGAAGAAGCCAAGGATCCCGCAGCCGAAAGTGATTGGGCTTCGAGTGGCGAATCTGGACGACAAGGAATTCCTGCTTCGCTCCGACCCCGAGAAGTTTTTCACCGAGCCGCACTACGACGGCTTCCCGGCGGTCCTGGTCCGCCTCGCCGCCGTCACCGCCCGGGAGCTCAGGCCACTTATTACCGAAGCCTGGCGTTGTCAGGCGCCCAGAGAGCTCCTCCCGGAAGAAGGCCCTTCCCGGCCTCTACGCCGCGCGGCACGCAGACGCGCGTGAAACAGGAACCGTGCCCGCCTTCAGACTCCGACCTCACGAGAGTAACTGATGCCCCTCTGCGAAGCCGTCTTCTTCGTCGTTCGCGGGTAATCGTGCCGCCCGCGCTGACGGCCGCCGATTGGATGCGGATGCATGTGCGGGCGTTGTTCACACTGGACAGCGCCGGCCGGCTCCTCAGGATCAACGAACCGGGCGGAGGACCGGCCCCCCGGTTCTACATCGGCTGGACTCGCGAGGAGAATCGCTGGTGGTCCAGGAGCGATCTCGATCCGGCGGTGGCAGCCGAGCTGGGCCGGCTCTGCCAGTCTCGATCCGCGGGTCCGGAAGAGGAACCCGCCGTGGACCTGCTCGAATCGCTCATCGCCTGCCTTGCCCGGTACGCTCCGGTGATGAGGACCTGGGCCGGTCCAGCGTTCTACTTTCCTTCCCGAGTACCTGACAGCGACAACGCGGTCCGGGTGACCGCTGACAATGCCGACGTCCTGAGTCCGTGGCTGGAAGCATGGCGCAGCGATGCCCGGGGCGGCGTTCCCATGGCAGCCGTCCTCGTGGACGGCAGGGCCGTCTCCGTCTGCGGCAGCGTTCGCATGACCCCGGAGGCACATGAGGCCGGCGTGGAGACCCATCCCGGGTTCCGACGCCAGGGCCATGCCGCCCAGGCGGTGACAGCCTGGATCCGCATCGTTCGGGAGCTTGACTGTCATCCACTATACAGCACTTCCTGGGACAACCGCGCCTCACGGGCAGTCGCGCAGAAACTCGGCCTGGTGCAGTTTGGAAGCGACCTGCATCTCACGTGAGACATCAGTCAGCCCCGTGTCCTCTCCGCTGGACCAGTACCTGCCCCGATCGGATATCCGGGAGCGTTTTTCCGTTCGGGTAAGGGCTCCGGCCGACGTCGTCTTCCAGGTCGCGACCACCATGGACCTCCAGTCGCTCCCGCTGGTGCGGGCCATCTTCCGGCTGCGGGAGTTCCTGATGCGCGCGAAACCGGTTTCGCGTCAGCCGCGGGGCATGCTGGATGAGCTGAGGGGACTGGGCTGGGGCATCCTGGAGGAGCGGCCGGGGCAGCTGGTGGTAGGGGGAGCCGTTTGCCAGCCGTGGCAGGCCGACGTGGTCTTCCGGCCCCTCGCGCCCACGGCCTTCGCCGCCTTCGCCGAGCCCGACCAGGTGAAGATCGCCTGGACCTTCGAAGCCGCACCGCTGGGACCGGCGTTGACCCGCTTCAGCTCGGAGACCCGGGCGGTGGCAACCGATGAGGGCGCCCGCAGGAAATTTCGGCGCTACTGGCGCTGGGCCCGATTCGGCATCATCACTATCCGGTTGTTGCTGCTGCCGGCCGTGCGGCGGGAAGCCGAGCGGCGCTGGCGCAGCGACCGAGGGGAATGACATGACCGGCAGACCGCTTCCCGGGGAATACGCCGCCTACGCCCAATCGGACATCGATGCCGTCGGCGGTACTGATGCCGTCACCGTGCTGGAGGAATTGGCCCGCGAAACCCATCAGTTTCTCACGGGCATGCGTGACCAGCAGGTGCGGGGAGTGCGCTACGCGCCGGACAAATGGACCCTCAAGGAGGTGATGGGACACGTCGTGGACGACGAGCGGATCTTCGCCTACCGGCTCTTCTGCCTGGCGCGGGGTGAAACCCTGCCGCTGCCGGGGTTCGACGAAAAAGTGTACGCGGCGCGCTCCAACGCCGAAGCGCGCCGTTGGGAGGACCTGCTGGAGGAGTACCGGGTGGTGCGGGCGGCCACCCTGGCGCTGCTTCGGTCGCTGCCGGCCGAGGCGTGGCTCCGCGCGGGAGAGGTCAACGGCTATCGCGCGACACCCCGCGGACTGGCCTTTCATATCGCCGGCCACGAGCTCCACCACCTGCGCCTGATCCGCGAGCGTTATCTCCCGCTCGCGGTTGGACCAGCGGGTGGGCCGGCCGGCGGGCAGGAGTCGTGAGAAGCCTGATGCTTGTGGCCTGGCTGACGACCGGCCTGCGCCTGCTGGCGGCCGCCCAGACTCCGGTTCCGTCCGTGACGGTCAGCTTCGGGGTCGACACCGCGGTCGTGGATGTTGGCCCGATCGTACGGCTGGTTCGGGCCTACCTCGCGCGACCCGACACTTCCGCCGGCAGCCGCGGGCTCTGGGCCTCGAGCAACGAGTGGGACCGGCGGCACGGAGATCTCCACCGGCAGAATACCTATCAGGGCTTCCCTGCCTCCATCATCGGCGTCATGTCCGCCGGCCCGGGCGACAGCCTGTACCTGGTGAAGGTGCTCTTCGCCGCCGCCGACAGCGCCACCCGGGCGGTAACGCCGCTCGCGCTCCAGCGACTCTACGCTGTGCGTGCTCCCGGCACGGAATACGGCTGGCAGCTCTCCAATGCACTGCCGCGCCTCACGCGAGCGTGGGTGACCCGTACCGAAGGCCGGATCAGGTTCTACTACGCGCCGGGCCAGCCGGAGAACCCCCTACGCCGGGTCCGCGCGGCCCGGTTCGTCGACTCGGTGGCCCGGCTCTTCGGGGTGGCGCCACCGGAGCGGCTGGACTACTTCGTCACCGCGTCACCCGACGAGTACTTCCGTGCCCTGGGCCTCGATTTCTTTCCGCTTCCTTCGGGACCGGGGACTGCCACCGGCGGCAACGCGCTGGCTCGCGAGTCCATTGTCCTGGCGGGCGATCCGGCCCAGGGCGAGGCCTATCTCCACGAGATCACTCACGTAGTCCTGGGCGGCTTCTCCGGCGGAGGACCGATCCTGGGTGAAGGCATCGCAGTCTGGCTCGGTGGATCGAAGGGACGTTCGCCCCGGGAGATGTACCGGCTGCTGGCGGAGTGGCAGCGCGAGAATCCGGCCGTGACGCTCCAGGCCCTGGTAAGCGGCGAGGCCGGCTGGGGCGTGCGGGAGAATGACGCGCGCTACGCCACCGGGGCACTCTTCGTCGAAGCGGTCTACCGCCGGAACGGCGCGAGCGGGCTGCGGGCGCTGGCCGGCCTGCCGAACGAGACGCCGGCGCTGCTGGCTGCGATGCGAGCGCATCTCGGTTTGTCATCGACCGATGCCGGAGCACTCGAACATTGGTGGCGCCAGGCAGCGCGGGAACGATCATAGATTCACCCGGATAAGCACAACACTCTGCTGGACAACCTTGACCGGAGTCAGCTCATGGCGCCCCGCCAGTTGGCCTGGATTGCCCTCCTTACCGGAGCACTTCTCTTACCGTGCAGCGCCCAGTCGCAGATAACCGCGATCCGTGCGGGACGGCTGGTGGATCCTGAGTCCGGCACCGTCGCATCCAACCAGGTGATCCTGATCGAGAAGGGGAAGTTCACCAGCATCGGACCCAATCTGGCGATCCCGCGCGGGGCCGAAGTGATCGACCTCTCCGGACTCACGGTGCTGCCGGGGCTGGTCGATGCCCACAATCACCTGGCCCTCACCTACAAGGCCGAACCGGAGCATAACGTCTATTACCTGACCTACGTCATGGAGGGGACGCCGCTCCGGGCGATCCAGGCCGTCTCCAACGGCATCCAGATGCTCAACGCCGGCTTCACCATCGTGCGCGACATGGGGAACGCGGGCAACTACGCCGATGCCGCGCTGCGGCAGGCGATCGAGCAGGGCTGGATCCCCGGGCCCACCATCATCAACTCCGGCATCATCATTGGCGGCATGGGCGGCCAGTTCTGGCCCACGCCCGAGATGGCGGTCGACAAGAACCTGGTATACCCCGAATATCTCGACGCCGACACGCCGGACGAGATCGTGAAGGCGGTGCGCCGGAACGCTCTCTTCGGCGCCCGGGTCATCAAGATCTGCGTCGACTGCAAGCCGTGGGGGTACTCCACCGACGAGATCAAACTCTTCGTGAGCGAAGCCGCGAAGATCGGCCTCAAGGTGGAGGGCCATGTGCAGACGGTGGAAGGCGCCGGGCGGGCCATCGAGGCCGGCGTCTGGTCCATCGCACACGACCGAGGACTGACCGACGAGATGCATAAGGCGATGGCCCGGAAGGGCATCTGGCGGGCGGGCACCGAGACGCCGATCTCGCTGATCGGGCACACCACCCCGGAACGCTACCAGCGTACCGTGGCGGGCCTCCGCAACGCCTGGGAAAACAAGGTGCCGCTCACCTTTTCCACCGACGCCGACTATTACGTCCCGGGGAAGACCCGGGGCGAAGTGGCCATCGAGTTCATCGCGACCTGGAAAGCCGCGGGGATCCCGGCCCCGGACATCCTCCGCGCCATGACCAGCGGCGGCTTCAAGGTGAGCGAAACCGAAAACACCCGCGGCCCGATCCGCGCCGGCCTGGCGGCCGACCTGATCGCCGTGACGGGCAACCCGCTCGAAAACATCGACGTCCTCCGGGAGGTCCGATTCGTGATGAAGGACGGGCTGGTGTTCAAGCGCGACGGCGTGATGACCCCGGCGAAGTTCTTCAACGGAGGCCCGGTTAACGGCTGGAACATCCGCTGATACATTCCGGCGCTGCTTCTCCAATCCTCAACCAGGGAGCCGTGTGAGGACCGATACCGAGTTGACCATCCGGGCCCTGATCCTGGGCTCGGTGATCGCCATGGTGTTTACTGCCGCCAACGTCTATCTCGGCCTGCGCGTCGGCATAACGGTCGCGTCGTCCATCCCGGCCGCGGTCATCTCGATGGGCGTGCTCCGGATCCTGGGATCCGGCAGCATCCGGGAGAACAACATCGTCCAGACCGTCGCCTCCTCCGGCGGCACCCTCTCGGCCATCATCTTCGTCCTGCCGGGACTGGTCATGGTCGGCTGGTGGCGGGGCTTCCCCTTCCTCACCACGTTCCTGGTCTGCGCCCTGGGCGGCATCCTGGGCGTGCTCTTCTCGATCCCGCTCCGGCGCGCCCTGGTGGTGCACTCGCCCCTCCCCTTCCCCGAGGGACTGGCCGCGGCCGAAGTGCTCAAGGCGGGCGCCACCGGGGACGAGGCCTCGCCCAATGCGATCGAGCGAAAGCGGGGGCCCCTGATCGTGGCGGCGGGCGCGATCGCCTCGGCGACGACCCAGATCGTCAGCTTCACCGGCATCACGGCGACCGAACTCACCCGCTTCTTCCGGGTCGGGGCCGGCGCCAGCGGCGTCACCATCGGCTACTCGCTGGCGCTGTTCGGCGCGGGACACCTGGTCGGCATTTCGGTCGGGATCGCCATGCTGATCGGCCTGCTGATCGCCTGGGCCGTCGCCGTGCCGGCCCTCAGCGCCGGATTCACCGGCGAGGCCGCGGACGCCGCGATGACTGCCTGGAGAACCCAGGTGCGCTTTATCGGAGCCGGCGCCATCGGCGTGGCGGCCATCTGGAGCCTGTTCCGGCTGGCGAAGCCGGTGTTCGCCGGCCTGGTCGCCACCGCCAAGGCCGGCAAGGCCGCCGGATCCGCCGGCCCGACGGATGATCGCGAGCGGGACCTCTCGCTGGGATGGATCGGCGGTCTCACGGTCGTTTGTCTCCTGCTGATCGGATGGATCATCAAGGACTTCATCGCCGGGACCCCGCTCGCCGCCACCACCTGGTCGCTGGTGCTGAGCGGCGTGCTGTTCACCCTGCTGCTGGGCGGGTTCGTCGCCACCGTCGCCGGCTACATGGCGGGACTGATCGGAGCGTCGAACAGCCCGGTCTCCGGCATCGGCATCCTTGCCACCGTGGCAATGGCGCTGCTCCTCGCCACCTTCGCCCTGCCGGTGCTGGGCGTGGGCGCCACCGATGCCCTGGTTGCGTTCGCGCTGTTCACCGTCTCGATCGTCTTCTCCATCGCCACCATCTCCAACGACAACCTCCAGGACCTGAAGACCGGTCTGCTGGTCGGCGCCTCGCCCTGGAAGCAGCAGGCCGCGCTCATCGTGGGTGTGATCGCGGGCTCGCTGGTGATTCCGCCGGTGCTCGACCTGCTCAACCAAGCCTACGGCTTTCCGGGCGATCCCAACCGGTCGGCCATCACCGCCAACCCCCTGCCCGCGCCCCAGGCCGCGCTGATCTCGACCCTGGCCCGCGGCGTCCTCAACGCCGAGCTCGACTGGAGCCTGATCGGCATCGGGGGACTGGTCGGGCTCGCAGCCATCGTGCTCGACGAAATCCTCGGCGCGAAGAAACTGATGCGGATCTCGCCGCTCGCGATCGGCATGGGGATCTACCTGCCGATGGGCGCGACCCAGCCGGTCATCGTGGGGGCGCTGATCGGCTGGCTCTACGAACGGGCGATGGACCGGCGGCCCAATGGCGAGATGGCCAAGCGGTTCGGCGTGCTGCTGGCATCGGGTCTGATCGTGGGGGAGAGCCTGCTGGGCGTGCTCAACGCCGGCCTCATCGTGGCAACCGGGAAGGCCACGCCGCTCGCCGTAGTGGGACCCGGCTTCGTCCACGCCGCGGAGTGGATCGGGCTGCTGCTGCTGGCGGCGGTGGTCGCGATCAGCTATCGGTGGGTTTCGCGGCAGTCCGAAGTGTGACGCGCAGCGGAGCATCGGCCAGCCGGGTGGTTCACTTCCCTTGAGCCTCCGAGTGGATCATCGTTGAGATCCGCAGGGAGGGGGGAATGACCGGCAGGGCGTCACGGGTGCTCGGGCTTCTGACCCTGGTGGTGTACCCGGCCGGTCTTCACGCCCAGCCACGGCCGCCTGACAGCGTCCGGACGGCCGCCGCGAGGGTCCGGGCTGCCGTGGACGCGATCGCGGAGCCTGCCCGGCAGCGCCGGCAGCTGGCCGGAATGGTGGTCCTCGCGATCCGGGCCGGGGATACCCTGCTCCACCGAGCCTACGGTCTAGCCGAGGTCGAGAACGGCGTCCCGCTGACAACCGGCCACGTCTTTCAGCTCGCGTCCATCACCAAGCAGTTCACCGCGGCCGCGGTACTGCGACTGGCTGGGGAGGGGCGGGTGGATCTCGAAGCTTCGATCACCCGCTATCTCCCCGACGCCCCTACGCAGGGGCACCCCATAACGGTCCGGCAACTCCTCACCCACACATCCGGGATCCCCGACTACGCCGAATCTCCCCGGATCAGAACCCTGAAGCGCCTCGATCTCCCGCCGGATTCGCTGGTCGGACTGGTGCGCGGTACTCCGCTCTACTTCGCGCCCGGAGACCAGATGCGTTACAGCAACACCGGGTTCGTTCTCCTGGGCCAGCTGATCGAGCGGGTCACCCGGATGCCGTATCACACGTATGTAGAGGAGCACCTGCTGCGCCCGATGGGAGCCACG
>DASTEX010000382.1:0-12406 GCA_035709185.1 Gemmatimonadales bacterium | reverse complement strand
CGGGCGGCCGCATGACCTTGGGTATGCCCGCCGGCGTGTTCGACGACGGTGCGGTGCTGGCTGTCGGGATGTCGTTTCAGCTCAACGCGGACCGAGCCGGCGTTTATCGGGACAGCGTGGTCCACGTGGTGTACGCACCGGACGGAACCGTGCGGGACAGTATCGGCCGATTCCCTGGCATCGAGATGGAACAGATCCCGATCACATTTGGGCCGCAGAGTTTCAAGGCGCCCAGCCCGGTGCCCCTCGGCCGCAACACCATGGTGGCGATTCAGGACGATCGGGTGATCCTGGGTACCAACGATTCCTGGGAGCTCCAGGTGCGGGGGCAGGACGGCACGCTCCGGCGGCTCATCCGGGTCGCTCAGGAGCCGCGCCCGATTTCGCCGGAGCAGGTGACGACCCACCGGCAGGAATCCCGGAAACTCATCGAAAACCAGCCGATGATGCGGAACGTTCCGGAACAGGTCCGGAAGCAGTTCTACGACCGCATCGAGCAGGCGAAGTACCCCGAGACCTTCCCCTTCATCGAGGGGATCCTGGCCGCGAACGACGGGACGCTCTGGGTCCACGAGCAGGGTGATCCGGGAGACGAGCGGCGGGTCCTGGCGGTGTTCGACTCCACCGGACAGTTGTTAGGCAGGGTCCGGCTGCCGGACCGGTTTCGGCCGACCCACGTGACCGGCGATGTGATCGCCGGCGTGTGGCAGGATGCTGATGACGTGGAACACGTGAGAGTCTACCAGGTCAGAAAACCCGAATGAATGCGGAGTGCAGAGTGCAGAGTGCAGAGGGCAGAAGGGGTGCGTCACCGGGCTCGCGGGCGCGCCGTCGGACTTCCATCCAGCTCGTGGCTCCCTTGCTTCCGGTTCTGCTCCTCGGGGCCGTCTCGCCGGCTACGGCGCAGCGCGTGGCCGATCATCCCCGGGTGCAGCAGTCGCTCGAGCTGGTGAAGGTATGGCTCGAGGCCCAACGTGATTACCAGCAGATTCCGGGGCTCTCCGCCGCGATCGTGCTGGACCAGGACGTGATCTGGAGCGGTGGAGTGGGGTACGCCCACCCGGTGCAGAAGACCCCGGCGATGCCGTCCACCATCTACAGCATCTGCTCCATCTCCAAGCTGTTCACCAGCGTGGCGGTGATGCAGCTGCGCGACCAGGGCAAGGTGCGGCTGGACGATCCGGTGGCGAAGCACCTGCCGTGGTTGAGCCGGCTCAAGCGGCTCAAACCCGAGGCCGGCGAGATCACGGTGGAGGGACTGCTCACCCACGCCTCGGGACTGCCCCGCGAGTCGAACCATCCGTACTGGTCGGCTCCCGATTTCCGCTTTCCCACCCGCGACGAGATCATCGAGGGACTGCAGAACCAGGAATCGCTCTATCCCGCCGAAACCTATTTCCAGTACTCCAACCTGGGGCTGACCCTGGCGGGCGAAGTCGTGGCCGCGGCGTCGGGCATGAGCTACGACCAGTACGTGCGGCAGCACATCCTCCAGCCGCTCGGCCTCACCAGCACCACCCCGGAGATGCCCCAGGCCGAACAGGGAAAGCGGCTCGCGACCGGCCACAGCGCGATCGACCGGGCGGGGAAGCGCTCAGTCATGCCGTTCTTCCAGGCCCGCGGCATCGCACCGGCGGCCGGCTATGCCTCGACGGTGGAAGACCTGTCGAAGTTCGCCTCGTGGCAGTTCCGGGTGCTCGCGGGAAAGACCGACGACGTGCTGCGACAGGCGAGCCTGCGTGAGATGCAGCGGGTGCACTGGGTGGATCCCGACTTCGAGACCACCTGGGGACTGGGGTTCTCGGTCTGGCGCACCGGCAACAAGACCTTCGTGGGACACGGCGGGTCCTGTCCCGGCTATCGCACCCAGCTGCTCCTCAAGCCCGACGAGAAGATCGCCACCATCTTCGCGGCGAATGCCATGGTGAACTCGGGGATGTACGCCCAGGAGATGTACGACATCATGGCGCCGGCGCTGACCCGGGCCGCCAAGGACAGCAGCGCCAAGCCGGCCGACACCACCCTCCGGGCCTATACCGGCAACTACTCGACCCAGCCCTGGGGCAGTGAAGTCGCGGTAATCGTCTGGGAGGACGGTCTGGCGGCAGTCAACCTCCCGACCAACGATCCCCTGAATGGCATGACCAAGCTCAAGAAAGTCGGTGAGCACACCTTCCGCCGGATCCGGGATGACAACGAGCTGGGCGAGACCGTCCGATTCGAGATGGGTCCGGACGGGAAAGCCGTGCGGTACATCCAGCATGGAAACCGGTACCCACGAATCGCTGGTCGTTAACCCAGCTGTCAGTCGTCAGCTGTAACACAGCTGTCGGTCGTCAGCTGTCAGTCGTCAGCATGATCTTCGCATTCCTGGAACTCCGCCCACCTGGCAGCGTTGGGCACTTCTGGCAATGCTGACCGCCGACCGCTGACAGCTGACAGCTGACGACTGTTAACAAGTCTTCACATTCTCTTCTGCATTCCTTCCAGCCCCCCTGCGAATAGTTCCGTCGGAGTCCTGACACCGGTGCGCCCCCTTCGGCCTGCTGTCGCCGCTCCGCGCCGGCGCACTCTGCCATCCCTCTACCGAGCGGCGGCTCCGCATGGACCGAGTCGATCGGAGGACGTTCCTCAAGCGCGCCGCAGCCGTGTCGGCCGCGACTGCCGCCACGGCCCTGGTACCGGAGGACATTTCCGCTTCGGCGCTGGCGGCGCCCGGCAGACAGTCCGCGGTCCGCTGGCAGAAGGCTCCCTGTGCGCTGTGTGGAGTCGGCTGCGGCCTGCTGATCGGCACTTCAGAGGGGCGGGCAGTGGCCATCCGGGGCGATCCCGACTCGCCCGTCAGCCGGGGGCTGGCCTGTGTCAAGGGATATCATGCCGCCGAGGGCCTCTACGGCGCCGGCCGCATCACCCGTGCGATGGTGCGGCGGAACGGCCAACTGGTCCCGGTGCCGCTGAGCGCAGCCCTCGATCTGGTGGCGCGCACCATCCAGGACACGATCCGGCGCCACGGCAAGGAGAGCGTGGCGCTCTACGGCTCGGCGCAGTGGTCCATCCCCGATGCCTACATCGCTGCCAAGCTGGTCAAGGCCGGTCTGGGCACTAACAACATCGAAACCAGCGCGCGGATCCACGCCGGCAGCGTCCGGGCCGGGCAGCAGCGCAGCTTCGGACTGGACGGTAACCTCGGCTGTTACGAGGACATCGACCACGCCGACACCTTTGTGCTCTGGGGCGTGAACCTGGCCGAGAGCCATCCGGTGCTGTTCTCCCGACTGCTGGAGCGGCGCCGGCGTCATCCCGCGGCGCGCATCATCGATCTCTCGCCCCGGACCACTCGCACCAGTTACGTCTGCGATCAGAGCCTGCTGTTCGCGCCGCACGCAGCAGCGGCCGTCGCCAATGGCATCTGCCGCGAGCTGGTAGAGCGCAAACTGGTTCGTCGTGACTTCGTCGACCGGTACCTGTCCTTCAAGCTGGGCCGGCTGACCGAGCCGTCGGAGCCGGGCGGCGGGGCCGGACCGGAAACGGTGACCGACGCGAGCTGGACCGAGTATGTGTCCTTTCTGTCGGAGTACGACTCGCGCCGGGTGGAGCAGCTGTCCGGACTTTCAGCCGCGTCCACCCGCTGGCTGGCCTCGGTCTACGGCGATCCGGCGCGCAAGGTGATGTCCATCTGGGACCGAAACCTGAACGCGGGAGGAGAAGGAGCGGGCGTCAACACCCTGCTCTACAACATCCACCTGCTGACCGGAAAAATCGCGTCGCCCGGGAACGGGGCCCTTGCGCTGACCGGTCAGCCGAGTGGCGGTTATGCGGCGCCCGACGCGGGAGCGTCGGCCGGCAGCCTGCCGCGCGGCGCCGTATCCAGCGAGACCGACCGCGGGCGCGCAGCCGGGATCTGGGGGATCCCGCCGGAGCGGCTCCACGCCACACCCGGTCCGCACGCAGTGGACCTGTTCCGGGCGCTGGATCGGGGCGAGATCCATCTGCTCTGGATTCAGGCCACCAATCCCATGCTGAGCCTGCCGAACGCCGGCCGCTATCGGCAGGCCGCGGAACGGCCCGACCGCTTCATCGTGGTTTCCGAAGCGTACCCCACTGCCACGACCGAGGTGGCCGATGTGGTCCTGCCGGCGGCGCTCTGGCTCGAACGCGAGGGCGTGTTCGCCGGCGCCGGCCGGGAGATGCAGCATTTCGGCCGCATGGTGAATCCGCCGGGCGAGGCAACCCCCGATGCCTGGCTGATGATCGAAGTGGCGCGTCGGTTGGGACTGGAAGGGCTCTTTCCCTACGATCGGGACCGGTATGTCGACCAGGTGTGGGAGGAATACCGTCGCTTCTACGCCGACTCCACCACTCCCTTGCCAGGCCTCGAGCTGCTGCGAAGCCAGCCTGGGGTCCACTGGCCGTTGGTCAACGGTCGCGAAGTACAGTGGCGTTATCACACTGCGCTCGATCCAGCCGCCGATCCGGCCCGGGGGGATTACGACTTCCACGGTCATCCGGACCATCGGGCCTGGATCTGGCTGTCGCCCCATCAGCCGTCGGGCGAGCTGCCCGAGCGGGAATATCCCTTCCGGCTGATCACCGGTGCCGTTCTGGAACACTGGGGTGGGGGAGCGATCACCCGGCGGATTCCCACGCTCCACCAGGCGCTGCCGCAGGGATACGTGGAACTCAATCGGGACGATGCCCGCGAGCTGGGCGTGCGAAACCGGCAGATGGTCAGACTGGTGAGCCGGCGGGGGACGCTGGAGATCCAGGCCCGGATCGAGTATCGCTCGCAGCCGCCGCGGGGACTGGTCTTCGTGCCGGCTTTCGACGAGGACCATCCGGTGAACCGCCTGACCCTCGACCAGGTGGACCCGCTGTCCGGGGAACCGGTCGGGGTATGCGCGGTCCGGGTTGAGCCGCTGGGACCGGCCGGTCGATGAAGACGTTCCTGCTGGTCGTCTACCTGTTAGGCTCCACCGCGATAGCGGTTACCGCGGCAGTCGTGGCGGTGCGGCGCGCCGCGGCCCATGGCGACGAGCCGTCGCCACCGGACGTACGGGCGCTTTCGGCCGCTGGCGAGCCCATCGCCGCGGAGGTGCTGGTGTTCCGGACCCGGGCCGGCGTGCTGGCACTCGGTCCCGAGGCTCGCCGGGAGCGCTCGGCCCATCCCCGCACGCTCCGGACTTTCCGGTTCCTGCGCGCCTACCCCGGTGCGCCGCCCCGGATCCCGCACGGGCTCAGTCCCGAGGAATTCCGGACCGGCACCTGTGGGACCTGTCACCAGCGGGGCGGCTATTCCATCCGATTCGCCGCCTACGCACCGGTGACGCCCCACCCCGAGCTGGGGACATGCCTCGGCTGCCATGCGGCCGACGATGGCTTTGCGGGAGTCGGCTCTCCCGCCGCCGATCCCAATTCGCGCTGTCCTCAATGCCACGGTTCCGACGGACTGATCCGTCTCCGGGGCGGGATGAGCGGCCCGGCTTCACTCTGGTTCCAGCCCGGTCCACGGCTCGCGAGCGGCTTTCCGCCCCCGATTCCCCATGACCGGGTGCTGCGAGAAGACTGCCTCGCCTGTCATGCCGGTCCGGCGGCAGTCGCGGAGATCCGTACTAGCCACGCGGAACGGGCGGATTGTCGGGCCTGTCACGTGGAGGTCGATCCGGACGCGGGCGCTTTTCGGCGGACAGCGACGGTGCCGGAGATGGGAGCAACCCCGTGAGCCGGATCGTCGGTTGGGGGACGGTGCCCGTCCTGGTGGTATCGCTGGCCGCCTGTCCCGACCCGGACACCGGTTTCCCTCTGCCGGCGACTGAAGCGCCGGTCACCGTGGTTCGCGCGAACGATTCACTGGAACCGGGCTCGCTCCGCTCGGTCCGGTCCGAAGCGGTGGAGGGATGGACCGGACCGGGGGGCCGGCCCTTCTTCGTCGCCCTGCGCACCACCGCCCGGGAGGCGGGTCACTCTCGCCCCTTCGGGACCATCGATCTCTCGATTGGACTCCGGAACCGGGTAGCCGGGCTGACCCAGTATCCCTGCACCTCCTGTCACCAGGGGCGCCGGCTGGTGATGGCCGACCAGCGGGTCAAGGACGCTCATGGCAACATCCAGCCGAAGCACCCGCAGCAGGCGGCGGTTCTCTGCAGCACCTGTCATACGGCGGATGACGTGTCGCAACTGGCCGTGCGAGGTGGTGCGCCTGCGCCCATCGATCAGAGCTACCGGCTCTGCGCCCAGTGCCACTTTGCGCAGGCCGAGTCCTGGGCCGGCGGCGCCCACGGCAAGCGGCTCGACGGCTGGCAGGGACGCAGGGTCGTGATGGCCTGCACCGACTGCCACGATCCCCATGCGCCGGCGGTGGTTCCGCGCATTCCCTTCCGGGGGCCGGAGCTGGAGCGACCGCGGGGAGGTCCCCAATGACCGTAGATCGCCGGAGGGCGCTCACGATTCTGGCCGGCGGCGTGACCGCGGGAGTGCAGGCGCTGAGCGGCTGCTCCCCAGCGGCCGCCGAGACCGAGGAAGAGCGCGAGATCAAGCTCCTGGCGTGGCGGGAGTACATCAAGGGCAACTACCGCTTCATGACCGAGCAGGAACGGGCCGACACCATCACCCGCCTGGAGCGGCTGGCCAGCCTTCAGCGCGGTGCCGATGTCACCATCCAGTCCACCGGGGCCCAGCCGGGCGTGATGTTCGGCTACGCGTTCAACATTTCCAAGTGCAAGGGGTTCCGGAGCTGCATCGAGGCCTGCATCAACGAGAACAACCTGGACCGGCGGGCCGCGACCCAGTACATCCGGATCTTCGAGATGGAAGACGGCGAGATCGACCTCGATCACGCCGACGCAACCTTCCAGCACGAAGTCCCGGCCGAAGGGCACTTCTATATCGGCACCCAGTGCTTCCAGTGTGCCGATCCCCCTTGCACCCGGGTCTGTCCCGTCGGTGCCACCTGGCAGGAACCGGACGGGATCACCGTCATCGACTACGACTGGTGCATCGGATGCCGCTACTGCATGGCGGCCTGCCCTTACTGGGCCCGCCGCTTCAACTGGAGCGCGCCCGACGTGCCGGTGGCCGAGGTGAATCCCAACCAGCACTACCTGGGCAACCGGGCCCGCAAGCAGGGCGTGGTGGAGAAGTGCACCTTCTGCATCCACCGCACCCGGCAGGGCCGGCTGCCCGCCTGTGTCGAGGCCTGTCCCACCGGGGCGCGGGTCTTCGGCAACCTGCTCGATCCCGATTCCGAGATTCGCTGGGTGCTGACCCACAAGCGGGTGTTCCGTCTCAAGGAGGACCTCAAGACGGAGCCCCGGTTCTGGTACTTCACCGACTGAGGCCGCCGTGCACCTGGGTCCCTTCGTCCTGACCGCGCTACGATCCGCTACCAGCGGAGGCCGCCGCTATCACCTCTGGATGGGGACGCTGACCCTGATCATGCTGTTCGGGGCCTACGCCTATTCGGTCCAGTTCCGTTATGGCCTGGGTGTCACCGGCATGAGCGACCACGTGAGCTGGGGACTGTACATCTCCAACTTCACCTTCCTGGTGGGCATGGCCGCGGCCGCGATGATGCTGGTGCTGCCGGCCTACATCCTGGAGGACGTGGACTTCGGCCGCGCCGTGCTGCTGGCGGAGGCCGTCGCCGTCGGAGCGCTGGTGATGTGCCTCGGGTTCGTGGTGGTGGACATCGGAAACCCGCTCGCGTCCTGGCACCTGGCGCCGGGAATCGGGTTCCTCAACTGGCCTCGCTCGCTCCTGGCCTGGGACGTGATTGTGCTGAACGGGTACCTGGCGCTCAACCTGGCGATCCCGTTCTACATCCTGTACAGCCGTTTTACGGGACGGTCGCCGGCCAAGCGGAAGTACCTCGTCTGGATGTATGTCTCGGTGATGTGGGCGGTGAGCATTCACCTGGTCACCGCCTTCCTGCTCGCGGGCCTGCCGGCCCGGCCGTTCTGGAATACCGCGCTGCTGGGTCCGCGCTTCCTCGCCTCGGCCTTCACGGCAGGACCGGCGTTCATGATCCTGCTGCTCTGGTTGATGCGGCGGAATACCACCTACCCCATCAGCGACGGCGCTTTCAGCAAGCTGGCGATGATCACCACGGTGACGGCGCAGATCAATCTGGTGATGCTGATCTCCGAGCTGTTCTACAAGTTCTACTGGCCCACCCACCATGGGGTCAACGCGCGGTACCTCTTCTTCGGGTTGGACGGACACAACGCCCTGGTCCCGTGGATCTGGACCGCCATCGCGCTCAACCTGGTGGCCACCGTGGCCCTCATGATCCACCCGGTGCGGCGCAATCTCCGGCTGCTGATCCCGGCCTGCGCCATGCTCTTCATCGGGATCTGGGTGGAGAAGGGCATGGGCCTGGTGATTCCGGGATTCATTCCTTCCCCGCTGGGCGAGATCGTCGAGTATCGCCCGACCTGGGTGGAGCTGGGCGTCACCGCCGGTATCTGGGCACTCGGGCTCTTCATCCTGACCGTTCTGGTGAAGGTTGCCCTGCCGATCGAGCTGGGCGAGGTCCGCAGTCCGCTGCTCCAGCCGCCGCCCGCCGCGCGAGTAGTCCGCCCCCGCAGCTCCCGGCCGCGAACCGAACCCACCAGGCCCGTGAGGGTCCGGTGAGGTGCGTTCGCCCGCGGCCAACTTCCTTTCCATGAGGTGATGGACATGACCAAACACATGCCAACCGATACCCGCTATTCGCTCGCCGCGGCCGCCGCCGGCCTGGTGGGAGGCGCCGGATTGGCGGGAGCGCTGTACCTGGCCGGGATTCCCATTCCGCTGGCGGCGCTGGCGGGCGTGGCGCTGGGCGTGTTCCTGGCCTCCGCCATCAAGTACACCGATCAGTGGGAGAAGGCGGTAATGCTCCGGTTGGGGCGCTATCGCGGTCTCCGGGGACCGGGGTACTTCGCCATCGTGCCGATCCTGGACCGGGTGGCCTACACCATCGACCAGCGGATCCGGACCACAGCCTTCGGCGCCGAATCGTGTCTGACGCGCGACACCGTGCCGGTGAACGTGGATGCGATTGCGTTCTGGATCGTGCGCGACGCCGAGCGGGCGGCGCTCGAAGTCCAGGACTACGACGAAGCCGTCATCCTCTCGGCCCAGACCGCGCTCCGGGACGCGATCGGCAAGCACGACCTGGCCGAGCTGATCGTATCCCGGGTCGAACTGGGGCACGGGCTCAAGCTGGCGCTGGAGCAGAAGATGGCCAACTGGGGCATCCAGGTGCAGTCGGTCGAGATCCGCGACGTGATCATCCCCGCCGCGCTGGAGGACGCCATGTCGCGGCAGGCCCAGGCCGAGCGGGAACGCCAGGCGCGCATCATTCTCGGCACGGCCGAAACCGAGATCGCCCACAAGTTCGTCGAGGCGGCCGACGCCTATCGCGGCCAGCCGGGGGCGATGAACCTGCGGGCGATGAACATGCTCTATGAGAGCATCGTGAAGCGCGGTTCGCTCATGGTGGTGCCGTCGGGACTGGCTGACTCGCTCAACGTGCCGTCGCTGTTAGGCACCATGGGCGGCGCCGGGCTGCTGCCCCGGAACAGCGAGGATGTGGCCGTCCTGCCGGTGGAGAATGGTGAGGTGCGGGCGGTGAGGCCGGCCGCGGAACGATCGGACGACCACTAACGGACTGGTGTACCCGGTTCCTGGTACCCCGTACCGGGTGCGGTACCTGGTACCCGGTACCCGGTTCAGTGCCTGGTACAGGGCACTCGGTACGGCACGTGGTACGCGGCACTCGGCACCCGGCACCCTCATTACCGCTTCCGCGGCGCTGCGGGGATATTCCGCCCATGACAGGCCGAACAGGTCTGCGGGTTCCGGCGCGCCAGCTCCGCCGCGTTGAATCCCGGGCCGTGGGGATTGAAGCGCCGCCCGCTCTGGGCCGAGTGGCAGGCCAGGCAGTCGCGCTCAGCGTGGCAGGTTACGCAGCTCTCGATGCTCTGGCGGGCCGCGGTGCCGTGATTGAGGAAGAACGACGGGTTGGCATCGTGGTATCCGCCCCGCAGGCTCCCCGCCGAAGTCATCCCTGACTGTTTATGACAGGCAACGCAGAAGGTGCTCTGGTTGTGGCAGTTCGCGCATTCGGTCTGGCGCTGGAAGGCCCACGCCGGATGCCGGGTGAGGAAGCCGGGGGGATGGTACCCCGGGCCGCCTGTGGCCGGGCGATGGCACTCCAGGCACTCGGACCGCGCGTGACAGGTGGAGCAGGCTGAGGTCGCTGCCCCGGCCTTGCCGCCGTGGCGATCGGCAAAATCGGCGAAATGAGATTCGGGACGCCTCGCCACCGTCGTTGCACCCTGCGCCCGGCCCGGTCCCGAGTCAGGCAAGGTCGCGACGAAGGCGGGCCGGGTCCGGTGACAGTTGACGCAGCTCGCCTGGGTGTGACAGAAAGCGCAGCGTGACGGATCGCGCCGGGCCGTGGCCCCGTGCCGGCTCTCAAATCCGGCTTCCCGGTGGCTGGCCGGTGCGCCAACCTCGGCTTTGAGCGCGAGGGAGCGCCGATCCGGTGCCAGCGCCTGGATCGCCCGCAACTCGGGTGCGTTCACGTGGCACTGGGCGCAGAAGTCCCGAGCATGACACACGGCGCAACTCCGGTCGCCCCGGTCGGCCAGCCGGCCGTGTCCAGCGGCCGTGAGGAACCCAGGATCGTCGTGCCCGGCCGGCTTCGGGAACCTGGCCACCCGGGTCTCGGGAAGCGCCTCGGCCTCAGCCAGAGTCTGATGACAGGTACCGCAGGCCGTATCGGGGGCGGCGGTGTGGGCCGACCGGATGCCATGACACGACAGGCATTGCGCGCTGATGGTGCGCCTGACGGTGAGCCAGGCGGCACCCGTGGGGAAGTGGCATTCGGAGCAAGCCAGGGCGGAATCGGCCGGCAGCCGCTCGGCGGATTCCCGGGCGTGTTCCGCGTGCGAAAACCGCAGGTTGGAATAGCGGGCGGGCGGGCCGGACCAGCTCACTTTCTGCTCTACCGAGCCATCGTGGCAGTTGGCGCAGACGGCCGGCTCGGGATAGCGGGGACGACCCGACTCGGTGATCCCCGCGTGACATCCGAGGCACTCGGGGAACAGCTCTCGATGCTGCTCGTGATCGAAGCGGTCTCGCTCCTGGGCCATTGCGGCGCCGGCGGAGAGCACGGTGATCAGGGCAAGCAGTGGGAACAGGCGGAGGCGGCTCATCGTCCTGCCTCCCGCCGGACGCCGGGCGGAAGCATGCGGTCGGCGTCCGATCCCAGGAGCCAGGTCGCGCCCAGCCGCAGCCGGGTCTGCGACCAGTCCACCGTGGAGGCGTCGGGCCGGCGGCGATCCTCCTGGTAGCGGGTCGCTCCCGCGGTCACTCGAAGCCGTTCGCCGAGCCGGTACTCCAGGGCCATTCCATACCAGCTCAGAACCGGTTCCTCCACCCGGAATTCCAGCGGCCGCTCCATCCGGCCGCCATCCGCCGACAGCGTCAGCCCCGGGGTAAGGCGATATGCCGCTGCCGCATCGAATCCGCGGGAGGCGGCGCCGGGACCGAAGTCGGTGTGATATCCGGCGTCGAGGTTGAGGTCGGCGGTAACCGCGTAGCCGGCGCCGAAATTCCAGCGCCAGCCCCGGGTCTCCTCTATTACCAGCGGAGTTTCGGCCTCGGACTCGGGATACCAGTAGCGCTCACCCCGTCCTCGCAAGGTCAGACCGCTAAGCGGGCTTACCCAGAGTGAGCCGTTGACGGCGGAATACGGGAGAGGGCTGAAGACGCCCCAGATGGTCCAGAGATCGAAGAAGGGGCGGTAACGCCTGATGCCCGCCGAGCCGCCGTACCGGCGGGCGGAGTGCGAGAGAGTCAGGTCCGCGTTGCCCCACCATTGGCGTGCCAGATCGTAGTCCGCGCCGCCCGCCAGGCTCCATCCCGCAATGGGCCGGACACTTCCCGACAGCGCCACCCGTTCGGAAACCCAGTTCCGGGTGTCACCATCGATCTCTCGCTGATAATCGAGCCGGGCATCGCCCACCCCGGCCTGCCACTCCACCGCTGCCCCGGCCAGGTACTGCCGCTCTCGCGGCTGAAACTCGTCGAGGGGATTCAGGGCCTCGCTGGTTACCGGCAGCGCCGTGCCGCGGGCCAGACCGAAGCCGCCGTATCCGAAGGCGGTGAGTCCCACCGACAGCACGGTATAGGCCAGGTGAATGCCGTCGTAGCCGTCCCAGCCTAACCGCCCGCGGTTCACTACCCGTCCCAGCCGGCCGGTGAACCGCTCGGTGGCGTACTCGACGTATCCCTCCAGCAGCTGCAGCGCGGGATCGGTCCCGGGCCAGACGTCTTCGCGGCCCAGATCCAGGCCAAGCCGGGCGGTGGCATGCAGACTCAGGCCCCGGAGGCCGAATCCCCAGGCGTTCAGATCGGCGGT
>DASTEX010000381.1:0-6063 GCA_035709185.1 Gemmatimonadales bacterium | reverse complement strand
ACCCGGCGTGCGCCCGAAGGCGGACAGCTCCGACAGCTGACGGTTCAGCCGGTTGCCGTCCACCCGGAGGGCGCTCTGCTGTCCGGCGCGGTGAAGGAAGCGGAATCGGGGGGCGAGAGGGGTCGCGAAGAGGCCCGCGACGAAGTCACGACGAAACATGCAACCTCCGGGAGCAGGGCTCCCGGAGGCGTCAGGGAATCGCGTCGGGAACCGCGGGTGGGGTTATCGGGGCCGGCGGAGCCGGCGGGATGTCGGTGTCTTCGCCGCCGAAGATATCCGGACCCATCGAGTCGCCGGGGACCATGGTACCGTCCGCACCGAGCAGGCGGAAGAGGCGCCACTGCTGCTGCTTGGCGTCGTAGACCCGGTGCCCGTTGTACATCACCGAGACCAGCACCAGTCCGTCCTTATGCCCCAGGTAGCCGACCAGCGTGGCGGCATTCCCCAGCGTGCCGGTCTTGGCTCGCACCACACCGGGCGCCAGCGGTCCGCGACGCTGGAAGCGACGCAGCGTGCCCGACCCGTTGGCCGGAAGCAGCATGGGGAAATTCCGGCCGGCGGGCGTCGCCGGGAACCGGGCCATGTAGGTCACGAAGTCCCGGGGTGAGGCGCGGTCATCGTAGGAGAGGCCACTGCCGTCGACCAGGTGGACGCTCGACCCCTCGCCGATGACTTCCCGCACGTGCTGGGTCAGGCGCTCCGCTGCCGCCGGCTCCGGACCCGCAGCCCAGCGCAGCAAGGCTTCGGCGCCGATGTTGAGACTCCGGGTGTTGACCTCGGACGCAATGGAATCGAGCGGAGCAGAGGCCACTTCGGCGAGCGTCAGCCGGCCGAGGGCGGCCGGGCCCTCGCCGGTGACGGACTGGGCCCGGACCCATTCGATGCCGGCGCCGGCCAGGGCGGTTCCCCAGCTCGCCTCCAGCACCGCCATGGGATTGGTGCTGGGACCACTCCAGGTTCTCCCCCGGACCCGGGTGCCGATGGTGCCGCGCACGACGAAGCGGCCATCGGGCAGCTGCCGGAAGACCAGCGAATTGCGGCGCCCCTTCACCGTTTTGGCCCGCATCTCGACCAGTGAGGCAACGCCCTCGGGAGCCGAACCGATGACGCGGGCCGGCTGCCCCACCCGTCCCGGTGCGACGGTAAAGGTGACCAGGTTTTCGTTGAGGGTCACTTCGCCGATCAGCGGAGCAAACCGCCGGCCTTTGTGCTTGGGCGACCATGCGGTGGGGTAGACCGCGGCGGCTTCACCCCAGGCGCTTTGCAGCTTGAGCGGTCCCACCAGACGGCGGATGCCCCGGTCGGCCAGCTGAGAGGCAAGATCCCGCAAGGTGGGACCACTGCGCAGGGGCCGCTCCAGCGTGGGGTCCCCGTTCAGCTCCAGGGCCCAAAGTCCCACCCAGGTGCCGTTCTCATCGATCGATCCGGTTCCCAGGACTCGGGTGGTCTGGCGGGCTTCCCCGCCGAGGACCGAGCGGGCAAAACCGGTGGTGAAGACCTTGACCGTCGAGGCGGGAACCAGGGGGCGAGTCGGGTTGACCGACCAGAGGATGTTGCCACGGCTGTCGGCGACTGCCACGCCCCACTCGCCCGGAACCGCACGGGCCGCCCGGGAGAACCACCTGTCCAGCTGACGCTGCAGGGTGGAGTCGAAGCTGGCAGTCTGCTGTCCCACGGCTGGCGTGTTACCGGCCAGCAGCGAGCCCAGGACCAGCAGCGGAAGTTTAGACGGCAAACCGACTTGCAACACCAGTCTCCAGTCTCTCGGGACTCATTTCATCAGCAGCTTGGCGATGGTCTGTAGCTGCATGTTACTCGTCCCCTCATAGATCGTGCCGATCTTGGCGTCCCGGTAGAACTTCTCCACCGGGTACTCCCGGCTGTAGCCATACCCCCCGAACAGCTCTACGCAGGTGGAGCAAATCCGATTCGCCACTTGGCTGCTGAAGAGCTTGGCCATGGCGGCTTCCATGGTGAATGGCTGGCCTGCGTCCTTGAGGCGGGCGGCGTTGTATACCATCAACTTGGCGGCCTCCAGTTCGGTGGCGGCCTGCGCAATCTGGAACTGGACCGCCTGAAATTCGCCTATCGCTTTTCCGAACTGCTTCCGCTCCTTCACATATCCTAGGACGGCCTCCAGGGCGCCCCGGGCCACACCGATCATCTGGGCCCCGATCCCGATGCGACCTTCATTCAGGGTCTCAATCGAGATCTTGTATCCCTGGCCCACCGGGCCCAGCACATTCTCGACCGGTACTCGGCATTGCTCCAGGATCAGCTCTACCGTACTGGAAGCTCGGATCCCCAGCTTGTGTTCCCGCCGGCCCACCTGGAATCCCGGGAAGTCGCGCTCGACCAGGAACGCCGTGATGCCCTTGTAACCCTGGGAGAAATCCGTGTTGGCGAAGACGATGAACAGTCCCGCTTCGGCTCCATTGGTGATCCAGAGTTTGCGGCCGGTCAATTCCCACTGGCCGTCCTTGAACTCGGCTTTGGTCTGGAGCCCGAATGCGTCGCTGCCGCTGGCGGGCTCCGACAAGGCGAACGCGCCCAGCAGGTTGCTGCACATCCGGGGGAGATAGCGCTGCTTCTGTTCGTCATTGGCCCAGCGCAGCAGCGCGTTGTTGCAGAGGGTGTTCTGCACGTCGACGTAGATCGCCGCGGAGGCATCGACCCGGGCCAGCTCTTCGATCCCGACGCTGGCCATGAGGATGGTGCCGCCGGCCCCGCCGTATTGCTCCGGCACTTCAATCCCCATGAGTCCCATCTCGAAGAACCGGGTGATCAGATCGGGACGGAACTCTCCCGCCTCGTCCATTTCGTGAACGTGGGGTCTGATTTCCGACTCCGCGAAATCCCGGACGGCGTCCCGGAACATCGATTCTTCTTCGGAAAGGAGCGAGAGCGGTTGTGGGGCCAGCGTGGTTGTCATGGAGACTCCGACCGGAGTTGTGCCCGGCTGCAGAACTGCTTGAAGAATAGAGGCTTGGGCAAGGTCATGAAAGCGGCCGGAAAAAGGCAGCGGGGCCCGGAAGGAGCCCCGCTGACCCGATTCGATCCGGGACCGGCTACGGTCTTGATATGGTCACCGAAGTCGTGTTGGAGGCATTGCCCGGGTCATAGCTCATGCCGGTCCCGCTAACGCCGGCGACGTTGAACACGGTGCTGGTCCTCGTCCCGCTGATGCCACCGCTGGTGATGGTGCAGCGGCCGTTGCTGCCCGTCGTACACGAGCCGGACCCACCCACGCTGAAGCTCCCGCTGACCGTCGCCCCGCCAACGGCGACTCCGCTCTCGTTCGTTACCAGGGCTGAGACCTGCGCCTTCCAGTTCTTCTTGCCCTGGAAGAAGGAGCTGCCGGTCAACTCGTGCACATGGACCGGCGTGGTGCTCGGTGGAGGTGGAGGCGGTGGTGGGGGCGGCGGCGGCGGTTGTGGTACCGAACCGACAACCTGATTGTAGAGCAGCCGGTTGGGCGAACCGGTCCCGGGGCTGGTCACCTGGTCCGCGGTGGCCTGGCTGGTCAGCACGCTGGCGACGTCGGACGGTGACGCCGACGGACTGGATGCCAGGTACAGGGCGGCCACTCCGGCGACATGGGGTGAAGCCATCGACGTGCCGCTCCAACTGGCGTAGCCGCCGCTCTTGACCGAGGAGTAGATCGAAGCGCCGGGCGCGAAGATGTCGAGACAGGTTCCGTAGTTGGAGAAGGATGCCCGCGCGTCCGTGCTGGTGGTGGCGCCGACCGTCAACGCGTTGGGCGCGCTGGCCGGTGAGTAGTTGCACGCGTTGGCGCCGGAATTCCCCGCCGCCACGGCGAAGGTGACGCCCGACGCGACAGCGTTCTCGACGGCAGTGTTCACCGAGAGCGACTTGGAACCACCGAGCGACATGTTCGCCACGGCCGGGGCCTGATGGTTGGCCGCGACCCAGTCGATCCCCGCAATTACCTGGCTCCAGGTGCCGCTGCCGGAGCAGTTGAGCACCCGGACCGCAACGATGTTGGCGTTCTTTGCTACGCCGACCGTGGTGCCGGCCACGGTGCCGGCAACGTGGGTGCCGTGACCGTGGCAGTCCGAGGCATTGCTGTCGTTGTCGATGAAGTCGTAGCCCGAGGAGGCCCGGCCGTTGTATTCCGAGTGGGTGAGGAACACGCCGGTGTCGATGATGTACGCGAAGACTCCCGACCCGTCGTTCTGATAGTCGTAGACGCCGTTGAGCGGCAGATCTCGCTGGTCGATCCGATCCAGTCCCCATTGAGACGAGAGGAGATTCTGGCTGCCGATGATCGAGGCGATTCCGTCCGGTTCAATGAAGCTGACGTTCGGGTTCCGCCCGATTCCTTCGACCGCCTGGGTCGAAAGGGTAGCGGCGAATCCCAGTAGCGCGGTGCCGTAGCGGAAGTGGACCTGCCCCCCATGCGCCCGGATCAGCTCGTCGGTGAGTCGATTCGGGTCGGCCGTGCCGGGCCGGAACACGATGATGTACCGGTCGGCCAGTTGCTCCGAAGCTCGGGCCAGAAGGGGCGCCGGGACCTCTTCAGTCGGGGCGGAAACAGGTTGATCGGCACACGCTGCCACCAGGACGCTGCCGGCAGCAAGCCAGCTGAGACGGGAACTCACCGGTCCTCCTCTGGAAAACGGGCTGATTCGAAGCCGCACAGCGTTGTGTGGCGCAGACAGCACGGAGGGTGGCCCGATGCTGCAGCCGCTCCTCAGCGCCACCCTCGAACTTCCAGCGCTAAGCTGCGGCGCTGACCGGGGATACTGGCAACGCGGTCCGAACTGGAAATGGGTTAACGGCGGCAACCTGCAAAAAACGGGCAGCGCGCGCAACCGGGGTAGCATGAAATTTCATGAGAGTACTTCCAGGGCCACCGGCACCTTCCCCAGCGGGGCAGAGACCTGGGCCCCCGCCAGCCGGTTCCGGACCGCCGCCAGCATTTCGCGGGCGATGAAGACGCCTTCAGCGAGAGCGGCCTCCTTGCCGCGTTCGCTGGCTCGCCGCATCCGGTCGAGCACTTCGGCCGGCACCTTCACCCCGGGCACTTCGTTGGCGAGAAACTCGGCGTTGCGAAGCGATACCAGCGGCCAGATCCCGCCAATGATCGGCAACCGGAATGACTCGACCCGTCGGAGAAACCGGTCGAGCTGATCCAGGTCGAACACCGGCTGGGTAATCGCGAACTCCGCCCCGGCATCCACCTTCCACGCCAGACGGGCAAGCTCCCGCTCGAGGTCGGGCGCCGCAGGATTCACTCCCACCCCGATGGCGAACCGGGTCGGCGTGCCCAGCGGATTGCCTCCCGGGTCGAGTCCGCGGTTGAGCCGGGCCACCAGGTTGGTCAGGCCGATGCTGTCGATGTCGAACACGGCGGTGGCGTCGGGGTAGGGGCCCATCTTCGGGGGGTCCCCGGTCACCAGCAGCAGATTGCGCAACCCCGCGGCCGCGGCGCCTAACAAATCGGACAGCATGCCGAGCAGGTTTCGGTCGCGGCAGCAGTAATGGGTCACGGCCTCGAGGCCGACTTCCCGCTCGATCAGGATGGCCGAGATCAGGGCCCCCATCCGGCTCTGGGCCCGGGGACCGTCCGGGACGTTGACCGCATCCACCCCGGCGGCCTTGAGGGCCCGACACTGCTCGAACATCGGCGCCGGGTCCACTCCCTTGGGCGGCACGATCTCGACCGTGGTGATGAACTCGCCCCGCGCGAGCTTGCCGCCGTAACGGGAACGTTCCTCCAGAGGAACGGGCTCGACCCCGGGCGCTTTCTCGATCGTCACCGCGGCGGCGTGGTGGCGGGGCGCCACCGACTGCACGAATCCGGCGATGGCCCGGATGTGCTCCGGCGTGGTGCCGCAACAGCCGCCCACGAATCGCGCGCCCGCTTCCACCATCCGCCGGGCGTAGCTGGCCATGTATTCGGGCGACGCCATGTAGATCTTGCGATCGCCCACCTCGCGCGGAAGGCCGGCGTTGGGCTGCGCGGAGAGGGGGCGCTGGACTACCTGCGCCAGCTGCTCGACGGCCTCCAGCACGCCCTGCGGTCCCACCGAACAGTTC
>DASTEX010000380.1:0-9088 GCA_035709185.1 Gemmatimonadales bacterium | reverse complement strand
GAGCCGCCGCCAGCGGTCCCCCGATCCACCCGACCGGCGGCCTCATGCTTCCTCCACGATGAGTCCGCCGCACGAGTCGCAGCGGCCGGTGGCCCCGACGATCCGTTCAGTGAGGCCCTGGATGGTTTCGCCGCAGTGGGGACAGCGCAATGCGTTCGCCCGCTTGTGCCGCTGCAGCCGCCAGAGCAGACCGATGACGAGTGCCAGGTACGCCAGGAAGAAGACGGCTTCCAGTGGCACCGCCGTGCTCCGCGGCAGCCGCGTCTCCGCCCAGCGGATGAAGCCCAGCTGAGCCACGCCGAGCCCCACGCTGACGAGGGCGAGGAGCCAGCTTTCCCGCTGCTCGCGCGCCTTGCGGGCCGCGCGGACCTGCTCGAACTCCTTGCGACTGTACCGCGCGGGACGGCCAGGCCGCGGGGCCCTTGGGCTGGTGCTGGTCATTTTTACAGCTCCCGGAATTCTGTCAGCGCGCCGGTTGAGCCGGCAGCGCTTCGACGATCAGACGCAGTGCCGCCTGCAGGTCGCGGGTGCCGGCCCGCGACCCGGGAAAGTGACCCATGCGAACGACCACCAGGTCGAGCGACGGAACCACGTAGGTGTCCTGGCCGCCCGCCCCGCGGAAGGCAAACCCATCGCGGGGCAGGGGCCAGGACCCGGCGGCATTCACCCAGACCATGGCGCCATAGGTCGAATCGGCCCAGGCCGGCGCCGGGGTGGACACGAACCGGGTCCAGCCTTCAGGCAGCAGCCGCTCATCGTTCCACACGCCGTCGTTGAGATAGAGCATGCCGAGGCGGGCCCAGTCGCGCGGCGTGCCGTAGTCGTAGCCCGAGAGCAGGAAGTTGCCGTAGGGATCGGTCTCCAGCACCATCCGCCGCATGCCCAGCTTGTCGAACAGGGCCCGTTGCGGCCAGGTAAGATACTCCTCGCCCCGCTGCCGGACGGCATCGCGGATCAGCCGGCCCAGTACCATGACATCCACATTGCGATAGCGGCCGAACGTGTCGGGTTCGAATTGCGGTTCGCGGGACACCGCGAAGTCGAAGGCGTCGATCGCGCCGGTATAGATGAGATCGTGATCGTGGTAACCGGGGAGGTCCTCGGGACTGCCCCGGCTGAAGCGCAATCCGCTCGACATGCGGAGCAGGTCCATGATCCGGATCTTCGCCCGGGGATCATCGGGCGTCTTTCGCCATTCCGGAATCGGCGCCGGGTCTTCCAGGCGGAACGCTCCCTGCTGAATCAGGACGCCGATCAGGCTGCCGGTGATGCTCTTCCCCATCGACCAGCTCTCGAGCGGCATGTCCCGGTGGGCGCCATTGGCATAGCGCTCGGCAATGATCCGTCCCCGGTGCACCACCACGAAGCCGGCGGTGAGTCCCTCGGAACTGGCGAAGGCGCTGTCGGCGGCCTCCCGAATTTTCGCCGAGTCGAGCCCGGGCGGTGGCGGCTCATCCGGGAGCAGGTCGCCCATCGGCCAGGGAGTCACGGCGGGGTCGGGGAGAGCCGAATGAACCGGGACCGGGGCGAAGAAGATGCTGTCGCGGCCCGGCTGGTGAATGATGCACCCCTGACTGCCGTAGAACTTTGCTTCCCGGGTGATGCGGCCGGCGAGGGTGACCTGGACCAGCTTCCGCGCCCGGTCCACTTCGATGTTCGTGATCGAGTCGAGCTTGTCCCGGAGGAAGTAGTCCATCAGATGGATGCGGGCTTCTTCCAGCTCGCGTCCCGAGACGAACAGGGCGGAGCAGAGGACCTTGGCGGAACCCGCCGTGTTCCAGCTGTCGGGATCGTCCGGCGGAACCCCCGGTTGCGCGAGGACGGCGGCCGGTGCAGCCGCGAGGACCGTCGCGGCCAGTCCGAGCGCGGCGGTCCAGGAACGGTTCGTCATCCAGGCCTCCCGGTCGAAACGCTCGCCCGGCGTGGGGCAGAGCGAAGTCTGAGGGAAGGTACCGCTCGCGGCGGTTCAGGGCGACGTCGGGAGGAGCCCGCTCTATTCTGCTCTCAGCGCGATGACTGGATCCACCCGACTGGCGCGCCGGGCCGGAATAGCCGTAGCGGCCAGCGCCACCAGGGCCGACAGGAATGCGACCGACAGGTATGTCAGAGGATCGAGACGGGAGACCCCAAACAGCAGCGCCTCCAGCCCGCGACTCGCGCCCAGCGCCGCCGCGAGACCGAGTCCGATGCCGAGTCCGGCCAGAGTCATTCCCTGCCGCACCACCAGTGACAGGATACCGGTGCGGGAGGCGCCCAGGGCGGAACGCACTCCGATTTCCCGGACCCGCTCGGTAACGCCGCCCGACACAACGCCGTAGATCCCGATCGCGGCCAGCACCAGCGCCACCAGGGCGAAGCTCTGCAGCAGAACCAGGGCAAACCGCCGCTCGGCCTCGGATTGGGTCACGAGATCGTTCATGGTTACGACCCGCGTAATCGCCTGGTCTTTGTCCACCGACCAGATGGCATTCCTGACAGCCGGTGTGAGCGCGGCCGGGTTTCCTCGCGCACGAACGACCAGCGATTGCACCCGATCGGGTGCATACCACTGCTGCGCCGGCAGGTACACCGCGTCGGTTTCCTCCACGCCCAGGCCAGTCTGGCGGACATCGCCGACCACTCCCACGATGGTGTACCAGGGCTGATCGGTGCGGCCCACATGGAGCCGCTGTCCCACCGGATCGCGATCCGGGAAACGGCGGCGGGCATATGACTGGCTGATCAGCACCGCGACCGGCGCGCCCGGACGGTCACTCTCGTCGAGCAGGCGGCCACCGATCAACCGGATCCCGAGCGCCTCGATGTACCCCGGGGTCACCCCATACCGGAACACCCCATCGCCTTCATCGCCCGGGGGAGTGGGGGCCGACTCGAATTGGACGCCGTAGCGGTCGAGGTCCCCGCTCAGTGGCAGCTGGCTGGTGAATCCGGCCGCTTCCACCCCGGGCACCTGGCGAACCGCGTAGAGCGCCTGCTGGAAGAACTGGTGCAGGGCCGTGGCATCGTCGTACCGATGTCCGGAGGCATGCACCTGCATCGTGAGAACGCCACGGGGCTCGAAGCCGGGAGAAATGGCGAAGATCCGCTGGAGGCTCCGCAGCAACAGGCCGGATCCAACCAGGAGGATCATTGCCAGCGCCACCTCGGCCACCACCAGGCCCCGCCGGATGGTATGATGCCGACTCGAGATCGTGCGGTTGCCGGAATGCCAGCCCGAGACGGGGTCCACGCGGGCCGCATGGAACGCCGGAATCAGCCCGACCACCAGGCCAAGCAGCACCACCACCGCCAAGGCCAGGATGAATACTCCTCCGTCGAGCCGCACCGCTTCGACTCTCGGCAGGCCGGCCGGGGCGAGACGGACGAGCGCGACAACACCGGCGTACGCCAGCAGCACCCCCAGCCCCCCACCAGCCAGGGCCAGGAGGACGCTCTCGGCCAGAACCTGCCGGACCAACCGGATGCGCCCGGCGCCAAGGGCCGCGCGCAGTGCCAATTCGCCCTGTCTCCGGGTACCCCGGGCGAGAAACATGGCGCTGACGTTGATGCCTGCAATCAGCAGGACGAGCAACACGGCACCGAGAATCGCAAAGAGGGCGGGCCGGACACCGCGGGTAATGTCATCCTGGAGCCGGCTGACGAGGAAACCGTTCTCGAGTGCCGCCCAGGACACCCGGGGCATTTCAGCCAGCGGCGATCGGGCGATGCGGCCGAGCTCGGCCTCGGCTCCGGAGGCATCGGTGCCCGGCCGCGCCCGCGCAACCATGCGGAGATGATGGCCCCATTCCCGGCCGTTGGGAGGCAGTGAAGCGTCGTATTGGAGCGGGGTCCACACCTCGGCCCCCGGCACCACGACATTCTCGAAGTCCTCCGGCAGGATGCCGATGACGGTGTAGGGCGAATCATCCAGCATGATCAGCCGGCCGGTGATATCCGGATCGGCCTGGAAGCGGCGGCGCCAGAGTGAATGACTCAGGATCACGACCGCGGGGCCGTCCACCACGTCGTCGCCGGGCTGGAAGTCGCGCCCGATCGCGGGACGAATGCCTAACACCTTGAAATACTCGTGGCTGACCCGCTGACCGACCAGCCGCTCCGGCTCGGCCGGGCCGGTCACGGTCGGCTGCCACATGCGAGTCACGGCCATGGCCTCGAGGCCCCGGCTGCGCTGGGTCAGCTCACGATAAGTCCCGAAGGTCACCTCCATGCGGGCACCCTCGGTTCCGCGGTCCCACACCGCCAGGATCCGCTGGGCGTCGGGGTAGGGCAGGGGGTCGAAGAGGATGGGACCGACGACACTCCAGATGGCCGCGGCGGCTCCTACGCCCAGCGCGAGGGTCAGAAGGTTCACGCCGCTGAACCCGGGACTGTGCCGAAGCCGGCGGGCGGCATGGCGCAGGTCGGTCAGCCATTCGGCCCATCCTGATTCCCAACCGGATTGCCGGACCTGCTCCTGCACCACCGTCAGATTGCCGACCTCCAGCCGGGCAGTCCGGACGGCCTCCTCCGGTGACATGCCCTGGCTGATCAAAGCCTGAGTAGTCTGGTCGAGAAAGTGCCGCAGCTCGTCCTCGAGATCCTGCGCTGCCGCGCGGGGACGCAGGAGGGTGCGGAGCCCCCGCCAGAAACTGCGGCGCATCAGGCCTCGGCCCGAAGCAGCCGGGCTACGGCTGCGACCCGGCGATTCCAGTCGGCGGTTTCGAGCCGGAGCTGCTTCCGGCCGGTCGGGGTGAGGGAGTAGTAGCGGGCCCGCCGGCCGCTATCGGTCCGGTGCCACTCCGCGTCGAGCCATCCGGCCCGCTCCAGCCGCTGGAGCGCCACCAGGAGGGAACCGGGATTCACCTTGAAGACCCCCCGGGAGATCTGCTCCACCCGGCGGGCGATGCCGAAGCCGTGCATCGGTTCCAGGCTGAGCGTCTTCAGGATCAGCAGGTCGAGGGTGCCCTGAATGACGTCGGTACCGGCCGGAGGCATGGAAGTCCCGGGTAGGGGTTCCCTAGGATGCAGTAGTCACCTCTTGATTGTCAAGATGTGATGTTCAAGAGGACTCAGCGGATGGCCCGGGCGAGCCGCCGTTGCACCGCCTCCCGGCGGGCGGCGCGGCGGGTTTGGCCCCAATCCTGGTTGACCTCCGCTGCCGGCATGCCGACGATTAGGCATGCTGAACTACATCCTGGCCTTGTGGCAAACGGCGGCGCCCGGTGTTACGCCGTACATCTCGGTGCAGGCTCCGGTGGTGGCGCTGACCCACGTACAGCTGGTTGACGGCAGCGGGACGCCGGCGCGATCCGATCAGACGATCATCCTCCGGGGCGAGCGAATTGAAGCGGTCGGGCCGGCGGGGTCCACTCGCGTTCCCGACGGGGCGACCGTCCTCGACCTGACCGGACACACGGTGATCCCGGGGCTGGTGAGTCTGCACGAGCACACCTACTTCGGCGGTGTGCGGCGGATGACCCAGATGAACCGGTCCGGGCCGCTGTTGTACCTGGCCTATGGCGTCACCACGGCCATGACGGCGGGAGCCCAGTTCCCGTATCAGGAGCTGAATCTCAAGCGCGCGGTGGATGCCGGTGTCCTGCCGGGACCGCGCTTCTTCGTGAGTGGGCCCTACCTCAACGCCGGTCCCCCCCGAACCGGAACCTTCCTGGCGGTGAACACGCCCGAAGAGGTGCGGCGCGTCATCGCCTACTGGACCAGCGAGGGTGCGACCTGGTTCAAGTTCAGCGGGCAGGTGACCCGGGAGGTCATGCAGGCCGGCATCGAGGAGGCCCACGCCCGCGGCGCCCGGGTGACGGGCCATCTCTGCTCGGTAACGTTCCTCGAAGCGGCCACCCTGGGGATCGATGCGCTCCAGCACGGCTTCATCACCGCCAGCGACTACGTCCCGGGGAAGCAGCCCGATGTCTGCCCGCCGCAGAACATGCGGATCCAGGCCGACGTGGACGTCGCGAGCCCCGAAGTACAGGCGAATATCCGGGCGATCGTCGCCGCCGGCGCCGCGGTGGTCTCCACTTTGGGCGTCTACGAGACTTTCGTTCCCGAGCGAGCCCGGCTCACCCCCGAGGCGCTGGATCTGCTGGAGCCGGACGTGCGGAAGGAAGTCGAGGCCAATCATGCCAACCTGGCCCGGGGCGGCTTCACCCTCCCTCCCCGCCTGCTGCTGAAGATGATGCAGTGGGAACGGAGCTTCGTGGCCGCGGGGGGGCTGTTAGGCGCCGGCAGCGATCCCTGGGGCACGGGGTTCCTCCCCGGACTGGGGAACCTCCGCAACTACGAGCTGCTGGTGGAGGCCGGCTTCACGCCGGAGCAGGCGGTGCAGATCATCACCTTCAATGGGGCCCGCATCCTGGGGGAGGAGCGCGAGTCTGGTTCAATTGCCGCCGGGAAGCGAGCCGACCTGGTGGTGATCCGAGGCGATCCCATCCGGACCCCCTCAGCCATTACCGGTGTGGTGACGGTGTTCAAAGGCGGGGTCGGGTACGACTCGGCCAAGCTGCGGGCCGCAGCGACGGGGAGACTAGGGCTCAACTGACCATTGAGTGATTTAACGATTTGACGATTTAGAACATGCGTGAAGGGTCAGCCGGGAACGCATAGAGCCTCCGGAAGGTGATTGAGGCAGCAGAAACCACTTTCCCGGTGCTTCCCTCCCCTGCTGGCGGGGGGGCGGACCGGACGGTAGGTTCAGCCATCCTGGTTCGGGCTACGTTATGCGCCCGCCGTCACCGGGCCGTGACTCGTGCGTGATCCTGTCCCGATGTTCCGACTGTTGACGCTCGGCCGGCTGGACCTCACCGACCCGCACGGCCGCGAGGTCAGGTCTGTCCTCTCCCAGCCCAAGCGTCTGGCCCTCCTGAGCTATCTGGCCCTTGCCAACTCGACTCGCTTCCGGCGCCGGGACAGCGTGCTGTCCCTGTTCTGGCCGGAACTCGATACCAGTCACGCCCGGGCGTCGTTGCGTCAGGCGCTGACGTTCCTGCGCCGATCCCTCGCAGAGGGTGTGATCCTGACCCGGGGCGAGGAGGAAATCGGAGTAGACCCCTCCTTGCTCTGGTGCGATGCGGTGGCCTTCGATTCCGCCTGTGAGGGAAATCCGGAAGAGGCCATCAGGCTCTACCATGGGCCGTTTCTCCCGGGACTCTTCGTGGACGGCGCCGCGCCTGAACTGGATGCCTGGATCGATGCGGAGCGAGGCCGGCGGCAGCGGGCCGCGGTAGAGCAGGCGCAAAGTGCCGCAGAACGGGCCCGGGCGCGGGGTGACCTCGCCACCGCGCTGCAGCGGGCCCAGCTGGCCGTATCCCTGAGTCCGGGAGAGGAATCCTCGGTGGCCCGGCTGATCGAGCTGCTGGACCAGTCCGGCGATCGGGCGCGGGCTCTGGCCGAGTACGAGGCGTTCGCCCTCCGGCTGCGGGAGGAGTTAGATACCGAGCCGGCGCCCGAGACCCAGGCTCTGATCCAGGCGGTGCGGGGAAGAACGGCCCTGCCCCCTGGCACGAGGGCTATCGATCCTCCTGCCGTCGAAACGGCTCCCGGTGAGCCGACTGCGCTGGCAGTCGGACTGCGATTAGGCAACCGGCGCTGGCTGCTGGGAGCGGGCGGTCTGCTCGCGGCCGGACTGATGAGCCTGCAGGCACTTCGGTTCAGCGGTGGAAGCTCGCGCGAGAGCGCTCCAGGCTACGACCCGAATGTGATTGCCGTGGCTCCGTTCGACGTGTTCGCTCCCGAACGCGGCTTCTGGCGTGAGGGGATGACCGATCTGCTGTCTCCTCTGCTCGATGGAGCAGGCCCGCTCCGCACGATTCCAGTCCGCCAGGTCCTGCTCCATTGGAAAGGGAGGGCGGAACGGGAGTCCGCGGTTGAACTGGCCCAGGCCACCGGTGCCGGGGTCGTCGTTTATGGCCGCCTGCTCTGGCCCGAACCGGATTCCATCCGGGTGCTGATCACTCTGCTCGATCTCGGGTCCGGCGAAGCGGTGGATCTGGAGGTGAAGGACCTTGCGGACCGGATCGATCGGGCGGCCGAATCCCTGGCTCTACGGGTTCTCCGCCAGCTGGGGGAGACGCGTCCGGTGGCTGCGGTGCGTGGCGGCGGCATGGGGTCACGATCGTTCCCCGCGCTCAAGGCCTTTCTCCAGGGCGAGCAATACTACCGGCGCGGTCAGCCGGACTCGGCGCTGCGGTATTTCGAGCGGGCGATCACGCTCGATACCCTTTTTGCGCTGGCCTGGTGGCGCCGGATGGGTACCCTGGCCATGCTGGGGCCGGTGAACGATTCCGTGGTCCTCGCCTCCGGCCTCAAGGCGGGGGCCCTCAACCACGGCCTGTCTCCGCGCGACAGCCTGATGGTGGTAGCCGACTCGATCGGCTCCGTGATGTCACGGCAGAGCGGTGATACCCTGTACGCGGCGCATCAGGTCCGGCTGCACGCCACCCTCGAGGAACTGACCCGGAGATACCCGGAGGATGCGGAGGCCTGGTTTCTTCTGGGCCAGGCCCGGCTGACCGGACCGATGGGTATGTCCCTGGACCAGACCCTCGACGCGATCGACCGCGCCATCCGGCTCGACTCGTCCTTCCTTCCGGCGTGGATGCGGCACCAGCCGGTCGAGCTGGCGCTGCGGCTGGGTGAGGTCGAACGCGCCCGGCGGCATCTGCGAGCCAAGGCAGGTGGTAAAGCCCGCCCCCAGGAAGTCGATGGCTACCGCTTTGCCGCGCTGATGCTCGAGCGCCCGGGCAAGGGATACCGGATGCTGGATGGCTGGGCCGATACGGCCGGGATCAGGGCGATCGTGGCGGCAATTGCTGCCCTGACCTGGTGGCCCGATACCGGGGAAGCGGCCGTCCGGCTGACCCGGGTTCTCACGCGCCGGAGTCGTGCCGCCGACACGGCAGACGCCGGTTTGTTCCCCGCGGCGGTCTGGCGCATCTCCGGATCCGTTGCCCTGCTGGCGCGAGGTCACCTCAGGGAGGCCTGGTCACTGAACCCCTATTTCGTCAGCCGCATGGCCGCGAGATTCGCCGGGGCCGCGAGCTTCGCGGCCCTGCCGGCAGAATCGGCTGCGGCGCTTCAGCCGATCCAGGGGGCA
>DASTEX010000379.1:0-6136 GCA_035709185.1 Gemmatimonadales bacterium | reverse complement strand
CCCTCCCGACAGTGGTTTACAACCCGAAGGCCGTCATCCCACACGCGGCGTCGCTGCGTCAGGCTTTCGCCCATTGCGCAAGATTCCCCACTGCTGCCTCCCGTAGGAGTCTGGGCCGTGTCTCAGTCCCAATGTGGCTGGTCATCCTCTCGGACCAGCTACCCGTCGTAGCCTTGGTGAGCCGTGACCTCACCAACTAGCTGATAGGGCGCGAGGCCCTCCTTCGGCGCATTGCTGCTTTCCCTCCCGGACCAGGCGGTCCGAAAGGCGTACGCGGTATTACCCGGCCGTTGGGCCGGCTATCCCCCGCCGTTGGACAGGTTCCTCACGTGTTACGCACCCGTTTGCCACTGGGTATTGCTACCCCGTTCGACTTGCATGTGTTAGGCACGCCGCCAGCGTTCGTCCTGAGCCAGGATCAAACTCTCCAAGAGAATTCGATATAGCTCGTTGCGAACGACTGATCGTGATCAATCGTCCGGAATCGTCATTCAGAGTGTTTACACCCTCACCCGGCCGCTCTACCGGCCAGGGTCACAGGGTCCGCACCCGTACGATCCGTGTTCCATCACTTGTCAAAGAGCATTGAGGCTCAAAAACCGGCAACCTTCACCGGGAGCCACGTAAGGTAGTCTGGCTGAGAGCCGGGGTCAACCCCGACTTCCTGCGTCAAATCCACCGCCATCAACCACTTACTCCGCTTCGATACCGCTGATGCGGGGGGCCAAGTCTAGCGGATGCCCTCCCGCCCGGCAAGCCCTGATTCTGGTCAGGATCTCCACCCTAAGGAGTGGAAGGCGAACCAATTAGCAGCACCACCCGCCGTGCAGATTCTGCTATCTTTGACCCACGAACTTTCCTGACTCATTTACGACACCAGCCGCCAAAGTCGCTCCTGAACCTCCCCAGCCGGGGCCTCAAACGCCCCGCCAATCCTGATGCTTGTCCCGAAACTGGTCACTACGCTCAATGCCGGCTACACCCGGAGCCAATTCCTTTCCGACCTGGGCGCCGGCGTGGTCGTCGGCATCGTGGCGCTCCCCCTCGCCATCGCCTTTGCCATCGCCTCGGGCGTCGGCCCGGAACGGGGACTCTACACCGCCATCATCGCCGGCTTCCTGATCTCGGTCCTGGGCGGCTCCCGAGTCCAGATCGGCGGGCCCACCGGCGCCTTCGTCGTGATCGTGGCCGGGATCGTGGCCCAGCACGGCGTGGCCGGGCTCACCGTCGCGACCCTCATGGCCGGGCTGATGCTCCTGGGCCTGGGACTCGCGAAGCTGGGCGGGGTGATCAAGTTCATCCCCCACCCGATCGTGACCGGGTTCACCAGCGGCATCGCGGTCATCATTTTCAGCGCCCAGATCCGCGACCTCCTGGGCCTCGACCTGACCGAGGTGCCGAGCGAGTTCTTCAGCAAATGGGGCGCGTACTTCACCGCGTTGCCGACCGCGGATCTCCCCGCCATCGCTACCGCCGCCGTCACCCTGGCGATCCTGCTCCTCTGGCCCCGAGTTTCCCACCGGGTGCCCGCTCCGTTCGTCGCCCTTCTGGCGGTGACCCTGGGCGCGGCGCTGCTGCACCTCCCGGTCGAGACCATCGCGGCCCGCTTCGGCCAGCTCGACTTCTCCCTTCCCGCGCCCTCGCTGCCGACGATCAACGAGGCCATGGTGGTCTCGCTGGTGGGGCCGGCCATCACCATCGCCCTGTTAGGCGCGATCGAGTCGCTGCTGTCCGCGGTGGTGGCGGACGGGATGATCGGCGGGCGGCACCGGAGCAACATGGAGCTGGTGGCCCAGGGCGTGGCCAACGTGGTCACGCCCATCTTCGGCGGGATCCCCGCCACCGGCGCCATCGCGCGCACCGCCACCAACGTGAAGAACGGCGGCCGCACCCCGGTCGCGGGCATCGTGCACGCCGTGACCCTGCTGCTAATCACCCTCTTCGCCGGCGCCTGGGCCGGACGGATCCCGCTGGCGGTCCTCGCCGCCATCCTGGTCGTGGTGGCCTACAACATGAGCGAATGGCGCACCTTCGTCAGCGAAATCCGCACCGCCCCGCGGTCGGACAGCGCGGTGATGCTGGTCACCTTCCTGCTGACCGTGATCGTGGACCTGACGGTCGCGCTCGCGGTCGGCATGGTCCTGGCCTCCTTCCTCTTCATGAAGCGGATGGCGGAAGTCAGTACGGTTCAACCGATCTCGCGGGAAATGCTCGAGCAGGAGAATGGAGAGGAGCGCTCCGAGGAAGCGACCCAGAAGTGGCGCGGCCTGGTCCCCCGGGGCGTGGAAGTCTACGACGTCAACGGGCCGTTCTTCTTCGGGGCCGCCGAGACCTTCGGCGAATACCTCCGCCAGGTTTCCAGCAAGCCCAAGTCCATCGTGCTGGACCTGGAAGGCGTCCCGGCGATGGACTCCACCGGCCTGCGGGCGCTCACTACCCTGGTGGAACGGCGGCAGAAGGAAGGCATCCCGGTCTTCCTGGTGGGGCTCCAGGATCAACCGCGGGATCTGATCCTCCGCTCCCGCCTGGCCGACCTCCTGGGACGGGAGCGGCTCGACCTCTCGGCCGAGGAGGCGGTGGAGATGATCCGGAACCAGGGGCTGATGCTGACCAGTCGGGAGCACCGTGCCGCCGTCGACGGCGACGGCGGCTGAGAGCCGACAGCTACGGAGTCAGCTCTCTCCGCCGCGGCTCCATCCGGATGATCCAGAGCCCGTTGTACATGTCGTTCACGTACGCCAGGCCGTCGCGCACCACCACACCCCAGGTCATGGCGGCGTTCTTGACGTAGCCGTCCATGTCGGCCGTGTTGACGTGGACCATTTCCCGTCCCTGGGCCCGGAGGTCGCCCAGCAGCTCGCCGCTGATGTCGAAGGCCCGGAAGCCGGCGTTGTACGCCCCCATGTAGAGGGTGTCGCCCGCCACCCAGATGTTATGCACCCCGCCGTATTCCGGCTCGTACCAGGCCACGATCCGGGGCTGGGTCAGCTCGGACACATCCACCACCTGCAACCGGCCGTAGGCCCGTCCCGCGGCGGCATCCTTCGCGCCGCGCACCCCGCTGGCGGGGAACACCTCGTCGGCGATGAAGACGTAGTTCTTGTGGCGCCACGCGGTGTGGGTGCCGCGAATGAAGCCCGGGCCGCCGGCGGCTTCGACATCGCGATACAACGCGTTCAGGTCGTACTTGAGCTGCGAGACCAGCTGGGGATTGGAGGGCGAGCCGCCCTTGACCCCGTTCCCGACGTCGAGCACCACCAGGCCGTCGTTCCAGTAGCTGAGATAAGCCAGGCCGTTCTGCACGTCGATGTCGTGCAGGGTCCGTCCCGCGTCGGGACGGGCCGTCTTCCACTGCGCCACCTCGCGCGGGTGGGCCGGATCGCTGATGTCGATCACGTGCATCGCGCCGGTCCCGTCGTTGGTGAGATAGACGTGGGTGCCGTACTTCTCCTGCCGGTAGATGAACGCCGAGTGCACCCCGGCCGTGACGCCCTCGGTGAATTCGGCGATCACCTTCGGATGGGCGGGATCCTCGGTGGAGGCGATCACGATCCCGTTCCGGCGGTCGGAGGCGCCTTCGCGGGTAAAGACGATCACCTTGCCGTCGGGGGTCGACATGACGTCGTTCACCCGGCGGGTGTTGGTGATGATCGAGTCGGTGACGACCGGCTTGGCCGGATCGCTGATGTCGACCGCATAGAGCACGTCTCCGCCCGACCCGCTGCCGAGATAGGCATGCTTGCCATCGGGGTGAATCCACACCTCTTCGGTGGTGAACCGGGTCCGCGGCAGGCGACCCACCACCGTGGCCGGCCGCCGCACGTCCCGCGGGGTGACGGTGATGGTCGCGTCATTGCTCCGGTTGCCGAACGAAGCGTTCACGACGTACGTGCCGGGCTCGTATCCGGTGAATCCGCCGTCCGGATCGAGCACGCCCTTCCCCGAGGACATGGTCCACTGGGGGGTGAGCCCGGGAATGGGCTGGCCCCGCGCGTCCTTGGGTACGGCCTTGAACCGGACCACGTCGCCCTGGCGCGCCTGGGCCGTGAGCGGCGTGATCTCGACCGACGCCACCGGCGTGGCCACGACCCGCACCCGGAGCGTGCCGGTCACGGTGCCGGCGCCGGTACCGGACTCCCGGGCGGTGATGATGGCCTCGCCGGCCGCGACCGCCGTGACCATACCGTCGTTCCGCACGCTGGCCACGCGCGGCGCCGAGCTGGTCCAGGTCATCGGCTCGTAGCGCCGGTCACCGGCGGCGGAGAAGGCGGTGGCCTCCAGCCGGATCCGCTGCCCGGGAGCCAGCGCGGTGATCTCGGGCGTGACGTCGATCCGGGCGGCTGGTCCCGCCACCATCTTCACTTCCACTCGCTCGGTCACCGGACGCGATCCGGCCACGCGGGCGACGATGGTCACCGTCATGGTGCCGGTGGAGCCGGAGCGGACCAGGCCGGTCGAATCCACGCTGCCCTCGAAGAAACCGCCCTGGCTGAAGAAGCGGATGGTGGCGTCGGGCACGGGCCGGCCCGCGGAGTCCATCGCCGTGACCCCGAGACGCAGGCTGTCCTGCGCCGCGACGGTGACCCGAAGGCCGGGCGTCACCACCAGCCTGGCAATGGGACTCTGGGGCTGGGACCCGGGTTGGGGGGTTGCGGGGTTCTGTAAACTCAGCAGCGCAATAAGGGTCAGCATGGAGGTCCTGATCGGGTAAGAGGTCTCGGTCAATTGACGATTGCCAATTGACGATTGACAATTGCGTTGCGACGGGGATCGCGGCCCGTAATCGTCAATTGTCAACAGTCAATCGACAATAGGTCAGGATGTCGGCGGGTTGAACGCCTCGGTCTGCTCGATCCACGACTGGAAGTACTTCGGATCTTCGATCGGCAGCGCTTCCCGGGCGACGTGGAGCGGACGGAAGGTGTCCATCATCACCGCCAGCTCTTTGGTTTCCTTGGCGCCGATACTGGCTTCGGCCCGGCCCGGGTGGGGTCCGTGCGGGATGCCGTCGGGGTGGAGCGTGATGCTGCCGTACTCGATTCCCTTCCGGCTCATGAACTCGCTCGAGGCGTAGTACAGCACCTCGTCGGAGTCGACGTTGGAGTGGTTGTACGGCGCCGGCACGGCATTGGGATCGAAGTCGAACGGCCGGGGACAGAACGAACAGACCACGAAGCCGTCACCCTGGAAGGTCTGGTGAACCGGCGGCGGCTGGTGAATCCGTCCGACGATCGGTTCGAAGTCGTGGATGTTGAAGGCCCAGGGAAAGAAGAAGCCATCCCAGCCCACCACGTCGCAGGGGTGATGATCCAGGGTGATCTCGGTCAGCCCCTGGTACTGCTTGACGATGATGCGGTGGTCCTTCATCTCGTCGACCGTCTTGAGCTCGGTGGGCCGGCGGATGTCGCGCTCGCTGTAGGGCGCGCCTTCCACCAGCTGGCCGTATTCGTTGCGATATCGCTTGGGGGAACGGACGTACCCCCGGCTTTCGATGATCACCAGCCGGTGGGGCTCGTCGTTCAGCCGGTAGCGGTGAAGGATGTGCCGGTGGAGCACCAGGTAGTCGCCCTGGCGGTAGGGGAGATCGCCGAACTGGGTCTCCAGCACCCCGCTGCCCTCGCCCACGTACACGATCTCGTCACCCATCGAGTTGCGGTACCAGTGCTCGTCCTGCTGGTCGGGCCGGGCGAACAGCATGGCGACGTCCGCATTGAAGAGCAGAATCTTCCGGTCCAGGGTGGGACTGCCGCCCGCCGGCAGGCCCGAGGTCCGGAAGTGCCGGTGCTTGAGGGTCTGGTCGGGATCCGGTTGGTAGACAATGTCCCGGAAGCGCCGGACCGCCTTGACGGTGGTGGGCGGCCGGATGTGATAGAGCAGCGACGACGGGCCGGTGAAGCCTTCGTTGCCCATGAGCTGCTCCGCGTAGAGCTGGCCCGAGGGGCTCCGGAAGGCCGTGTGCCGTTTTTTGGGGATCTGACCTAACGTATGGTAGAAAGGCATTCTCTCGTTAACCGGTTACATCAACGTTAGCCGTTAGCCGTTAGCCGTTAGCCGTGAGCAGGCCTGCTGCCGCTTACCACCTGCCGCTCACTGCTTACAGATTGCCTCGCAGCGCCTGCTCCCGTTCGATCGCCTC
>DASTEX010000378.1:0-2599 GCA_035709185.1 Gemmatimonadales bacterium | reverse complement strand
AGCGAGAGCCGGCCGTCCCGGGCCAGCAGGGCCAGGCTCATGGCGGTGAACTGCTTCGAGACCGAACCGGTATAGAAGACCGTCCCGCCGGTGATTACCGTGCCCCGTTCCAGGTCGGCCATCCCGTAGCCGCGCGCGTGGAGAAACCGGCCGTTCTGGAGTGCTCCGGCCGCACACCCGGGGCTGGCGGTGCGATCGAAGGCGATGAAGATCGAGTCCATTCGCGCCGCCTTTGGATCGGCGGTCTGAGCGTTGAGCGTGGCAGCAGCCAGGGAAACCAGGAGGAGCAGTCGAAGAGTGCCCATGGATCGTGGTTGATGGGGTCCGGCGGAAGCTATCCTCTTCGGGCCCCCCCTGCAGTCCCCGCGGATTGCGTCCGCGACGCGTTGCCAAACCGTCGATCTCGCGATAGCCTCCACCACCCCTGACATCGCGAATTCCTGTCCCTCCCCCGCGAGCCCGCCGCGGAGGACTCTGGAGCTGCCATGAAGTACACCCCCGTCTTCCTCTTTGTGGCCGTGGGAGCCTTCACCCTCTCCCCCACCCCCGCACCCGCGCAAACCGCGCGCGAGGCCTTCGCCGCTTCCAACAACGGACCCGGCCCGCTGCCGCTTGGCACCACCACCGGGGAGCGCTACAACCGTCTGGTGATCCGCGGCGTGACGGTGCTCTCGGGCCGCGGCACCCCGGGTACCAATCGCGCCATGCCCCCGGAGGGCCCGGTCGACATCGTGATCGAGGGCAACACCATCGTAGATGTAGTGCTGATGGATCCGGTGAACGCCGCCGGGCACGGGCGCGATTTCCAGCGGCCCACCGGCGACCGGATCATCGACGGCAAGGGAATGTTCGTGATGCCCGGTCTGATCGAGATGCACGCGCACCTGCCTTCGCCCAACGGCCCGCTCGGTCCCCGGGGCCTCGAGTACGCCTACCGGCTGTACCTCGGGCACGGCGTCACCACCGTGCGCGACGCGGGCACCGGAGCCGGGCTCCGGCTCATGACCGAGCAGCGCCGGCTGTCCGCCGCCAACCAGATCGTGGCGCCCCGGCTGGTGCTCTGCCAGCGCTGGCCGCTCCCGCTCCGCCGCTGGGACGAGGGCAACACCCCCGAGAAGGCGCGCCTGATGGTGCGCCAGTTCCAGCAGCTCGGAGCCGACTGCGTGAAGGTCTCCAAGAGCCCGGGCCACTATCCCGACGTGCTGGCCGCCATCGCCGACGAGGCGAAGAAACTGGGGATGTTCGTGATGGTGGACCTCAAAGTCTCCGAGTCCGACGCGGCGGTGGCCTCGACGGCCGGGGTTCGGAGCATCGAGCACTGGTACGGCGTCCCCGACGCGGCGCTCACCGGCTCGCAGGGCTTCCCGGCCGACTACAACTACTGGGACGAGCTGGACCGCTTTCGCTACGCCGGCCTGCTCTGGGCCGAAGCCGACCGGAATCCGGATCGGCTGAGCGCGGTGATCGACCTCCTGGTGAAGAACGGGACCAACTGGAACCCCACCATGACGGTGTACGAGGACAACCGGGACGTCTGGCGGGCGATGGGCCTCCCACCCCGCGAGACCCTGGTCCACCCCGGCGAGACGACCGCCCTGCCCGACTCCACCGTGCACGGAGCCTTCAAGCGCGAGTGGAAGACCTCCGACGAGATCAACTGGAAGCACAACTTTGCCATCTGGATGAAGTGGGTGAAGGCCTTCCACCAGCGGGGCGGGCTGCTCACCGCCGGAAGCGACGAGGGCGGCATCGGCGGGATTGCGATGATTCGCGAGCTCGAGTTGATGCAGGAGGCCGGGCTGCACCCGCTCGACGTGATCAAGGTGGCCACTACCAACGCCGCGCAGGTGTTAGGCTGGGAGAAGCACTGCGGAATTCGGGTCGGCTGCACCGCCGACCTGGCCGTGGTCAACGGCAATCCGATCGACAACTTCAAGGTGATGTACGGGAGGGGCTACGGCCTCCACGGTCTGGTCCCCCGCTCGGAGCAGTGGAAGCACGGCGGTGTGGCCTGGACCATCAAGGACGGGGTGCTCTTCGACGCCCAGGCCCTGCTCCGCGAGGCTGAATGGTACGTCGAGCAGGAAAAGGCTCGGCTGACTGCCAAGGTCACGACCAATACGCGATAGGGCGGATTGCGCGTGCCACGGCCAACGCTTCTGCTGCTTCACGGCGCGCTGGGCGCCGCCGATCAGATGGCGCCCTTGGTGCCCGTGCTCGAAGCCGGGTTCTGTCCGCGACTGCTCGACCTCCCGGGACATGGCCCGGCGCCACTCACCGGCAGGTTCGATACCGCGAGCTTCGCCGCCTGCTTCATCGACTGGCTGGAACGCGAGCAACTTGGTCCGGTCGACTGCTTCGGGTACAGCATGGGGGGGTATGTCGCCCTCGAAACCGCTCGCCAGCGGCCCGACCTGATCCGCGACGTCGCCACCCTCGGCACCAAGTTCGACTGGTCGCTGGAGAGCGCCACGCAGGAAACCCGCTTCCTCGACCCGGCGGCGATCCGCGCGAAGGTCCCGTACTTCGCGGAGCTGCTCGAGTCCCGCCATTCAGCGCTGGGCTGGGAGATGGTGCTGCGCCACACGGCCGACCTGAT
>DASTEX010000377.1:0-5782 GCA_035709185.1 Gemmatimonadales bacterium | reverse complement strand
TGCCGGAATGGGACCGCACGAGTATCATCGAGGCCATGCACGCCGGAAAACCCACCCAGGTCAACCTGGACCGACCCATCGCCGTGATCCTGTTCTACAGCACGGCGATCGTGGACGCGGATGGGAGTCCGCTCTTCTACGACGACATCTACGGCCACGACGAGAAGCTGCTCCGGGCACTGAGCGCTCGTTCCCGGTAATGCCCCCGAGGCGCATCGGATTCGCTACTGCGGCACATTGCCCCCGACTCACCGCCGACGATCAGCGGGCCGCGGCCGTGCTCGAGGCCCGCGGCCTCGAAGTCTGTCCTGTGGTGTGGAGCGGGGAGGACGAGCCGGCCGTGGACAGCCTGGTGATTCGATCCACCTGGGACTATCACCAGCGGCCGGACGAATTCCGCCGCTGGCTGGATCGGGTGGAGGCGAAGCAGCTCCCGGTCTGGAATCCAGCGTCAGTGCTCCGCTGGAACCTGGACAAGCGTTATCTCCGGGAGCTGGAACAGGCCGGCGTCCGTACGGTCCCGACCGTCTGGCTCGACCGGGAGTCGCCCCCCCTCCGCGAGTTGTTGGAAAGCCACGGCTGGGACGACGTGGTGGCCAAACCGGCGATTTCGGCCAGCGGCTGGCGAACCTTCCGTTCCAGCCGGGATCGCGCGGCAGACGATGAGCCGGCCTTCCGGAAGCTGGTGACGGACTGCCCTGCCATGCTCCAGCCGTTCATCCCTCAGGTTGCCGACGAGGGCGAGTGGTCGCTCATGTTCTTCGGGGGCAAGTTCAGCCACGCCGTGCTGAAACACCCGGCTCCGGGCGGCTTCCTGGTGCAGACGGAGCACGGAGGACGGGTGGAGGCGGCCATCCCCACCTCGACCATGGTCCAGGAGGCGGAGGAAGCCGTGGCCCGGGCCCCCGGCGCCGTCATCTACGGACGAGTCGACGGTGTGCGTGAAGGGTGCCGTCTCCGGCTGATGGAACTGGAGCTGCTGGAGCCCGTGCTGTTCTTCGAGTACTGCCCGCTTTCCCCCCACCGGTTCGCCGATGCCCTGATGGATGCTCTCACTCTTCGGTGAGGGTATGTTGTTGCCATGCTCCGTTGGACCTGCAGCTGGCTGCTGCTCGCGGCGGCCGGCGACCTCCGGGCCCAGACTCCGGGATATGACTGGACTCGCGCGGTCGAGCCCGGTCGCGGCGCTGCGCCCGCCGAGTGGACCGAGGGAAAATGGCCGATGGGAGTCCAGCCCATCGTGGGACCGGGGGGCCGGCTCTGGGCCCTCGACAGCCTGACGATGTGGTCCTCCGCTGACGGGATCACCTGGGAGCGGGTGACCGATCGGGTTCCCTGGCGGGCCCGTGAGGGAGCCGCCCTCACCTGGTTCGAAGGCAAGCTCTGGATGTCGGGGGGACACGACGGCGTGCGGCTCCGCAACGACGTCTGGTTCTCCACCGACGGGATCCAGTGGCGGAATGCCTCGGAGAAATCATCCTGGTCTCCCCGGCGCGATCACCGCGTGGTGGTGCACGACCGGCGTCTGTGGCTGATCGGCGGCAACGACGGTTACGAGGTGAACGACGTCTGGTACAGCCGCAACGGGATCGACTGGGTGCGGGGAATCGACCAGGCCGCCTGGCCCACCCGCCCCCATCCGACCGTGCTGGTCCACGAGAACAGACTCTGGGTGATCGGAGGCGGGCACCGGATACCGCTCAACGACGTGTGGTATTCCGACGACGGAAAGATCTGGACCCAGGCGACGTCCCGGGCCGCCTGGGCTGCCCGCACCGGCCAGAGCGGCGCGGTGTACGACGGCAGACTCTGGATCTTCGGCGGCGCCCTGCGGGACGGGGTGTGGACCAACGACGTGTGGTCGAGTACCGACGGGGTTCGCTGGGAACGCGCGCCGGAACCGCCCTGGAGCCAGCGGTCGGAGACCGGTGCCGCGGTGTTCGATGGCAAACTGTGGATCTTCGGGGGACGGGCGCGCGGCGGCGCGCTGGATGATATCTGGTATCTGGAGCGGAACGCGCGCTAAAGCCCTGTGTCCTGGCGAGGATCACGGGGCTTTGATTTCCATCGGAGTAGCTGACGGCTGACAGCTGATGTCTGAGGGCTGGTTACCAGCGGCGGACGCGCCCCGTATCCACGTGCACGAACTGCGAAGCGGGGTAGTAGCCTACGCCGCCCCGCTTGAGATCGAGCGCGGCGTCGCGCAGGTCCTTGAGGGAAACGCCAGGCAGCCGGATATCAATGGCCTTGCCCTGCATGTGCAGGCTGTTGGAAGCGACTCCGCCGCCGCCCCGGGCGCGGAGCATGGCGTTGGTCCGGGGCGAGCGATATCCTGAGATCACCTCGAACGGCTCGGTGGCGCCGGTGGCGGCCCGCAGCTGGTGCAGAATATCAAGCAGGGATGGATCGATGCGATGCACGGCGCCGGTCCGGAAATCCCGAAGAAACCGGTCCACTTCCGACAGGGCCTCGTGGTGATAATGCCCGGCGGCGAAATACTCGACGGCCAGCCGTTCGCCGGTATGGGTGTGGCTCAGCTGGAGCAGGCGCGCGGCGTCGTCGGCTCCGATCCGGGCCGCCCGATCGGCGGCGTGCAGCCAGCGCGGCATTCCAGCCAGGGCCGGCAGCGCTGCCACTCCAGCAGTTATGAAGTTCCTGCGACTGATCACTCTGCATCTCCCCCGACTGTCATCCACAGGGCAAGTTGGGCTCGTCAACTTCACCAGTAGCGGTAGTGTCGTCAACCGATGCTAGTCAATTTTGAAGAATTCCGAATCTGCCGGTATCAATGGATTGGTCTCCCGGCCGGTGCCGTCGCACTTCCGGCATCCCGTTGCGCCAGCAGCGGTAGCACCCGACCATCGACGTCAGTGAGAGGTCATCCTGCCTGACCAGCCTGTTGTCCCCCGTTTCCTGGCCCGAGTCGCAGACCTGCAAGGCGAAGGCCCGTACGCGCTCTCCGCCGGATGCGATGTGGTGGTGGTTCGTACGGCTGGCGGCTTCAGGGCCTTTGAGGGTCGTTGTCCGCACCAGGGCGCACTGCTGGGCGAGGGAGAGATGGAGGGCGGCCTCCTGGTGTGCCGCAATCATCGGTGGCGGTTCGATCCGGCTGATGGCCACCGGCTGGGTGGGCCGGAGTGCCTCCGTCCCCTTCCCCTGGAGCAGCGCGATGACGAGTTGTGGATCAGTTTGCCGCAACAGTCGCAGCCGGCTGTGGTGGTGCCCGCCACCCGGACTCTCGATCAGCTCCCCGGTCCGCGGCCGCTGCCGCTCCTGGGCAATGCGCTGCAGCTCGAACCCCACCGTCTGCATCTGATACTGGAGGAGTGGGCCCGGGCCTACGGGCCGGTGTACACCTACTCGATGGGTAGCCAGCGAGTGGTCGCCATCGCGGATCCGGACCTGAACGAGCAGGTATTGCGCGCGCGACCCGAGTCCTTCCGCCGCACCAGGAATCTCGCCGCCATTTTCGAAGAGATGGGCGTGGCCGGCGTGTTCTCGGCGGAGGGCCCCGCGTGGCGGCCCCAGCGCCGGCTGGCGATGGAGGCGCTCTCGCACCGGCATCTGCGTGGGTTCTTCCCAGTGCTGGGGACCGTCGTCCGCCGTCTGCGCGACCGCTGGAGACTCCGGGCCGCGGCGGGGCCCGAGCTGGATGTCACCGAGGAGCTCAAGCGCTTTACGGTTGACGTCACCACGATGCTCGTCCTGGGCTACGACGTGAACACCATCGAGCAGGAGGATGACGTCATCCAGCGGAAGCTGGAGCTGATCTTTCCCGCCTTCAATCGGAGACTGTTCGCCCTCCTCCCGACCTGGCGCTGGATCCGGACGCCGGCGGATCGCCGGCTCGATCGCGCACTGGCTGAGATGCGCGACTGGCTGGCCAGCCGCATCGCGGAGACCCGGGCCCGGCTGGCCGAGGATCCCTCCCGGGCGGAGCGCCCGCAGAACTTCCTGGAATCGATGCTGACGGCGCGGGACGATACCGGGAGCCCCTTCCCCGATTCCACGATTTTCGGCAACGCGATGACCATGCTGCTGGCGGGTGAGGATACCACCGCCTATACCGTCGCCTGGGCGATCCACCACGTGGGAGACAGTGCATCCGCCGCCGGCGCACTCCGGCAGGAGGGAGAGCGCCACCTCGAGGATGGCATCCCCGCCGATATCGAGACGGCCAACCGACTGGTCTACGCTGGTGCTGTGGCCAACGAGAGCATGCGTCTGCGTCCGGTTGCGCCGCTGATCATGAACGAGGCCATAACCAACGTCACGGTCGGGGACGTTGCCATTCCGGCGGGCGCCTGGGTTGCGGTCCTCACGCGGCCGCCGGCCCTGGAGGACCGGCATTTCACAGACCCCGGGGTCTTCCGGCCGGAGCGGTGGCTGGGCGACCGGGACCCCGGCCGGGCCCATGAGCCGTCCGCCCATATGCCGTTCGGTTCCGGTCCCCGGATCTGCCCCGGGAGAACCCTCGCCCTGATGGAAATGAAGCTGCTGCTCGCGATGCTCTACACCGAGTTCGAGGTTGAGGCCACCGCGCCAGCGGTGGGGGTGCGCGAGAAATTCGACTTCACCATGACACCCGTGGGACTGAAGATGCGGCTCCGTCCTCGACCCCGGCCGGTGCCGACCCATGCCTGACGGTTTCCCACCCTTCGGGGCCGTCCCGGCCTAACATAGGGCCGGGGGTTCCCTCCGGCCGGGACCCGAGTATTGTCTCAGTTGCCTTACAAGTGCCGGCCGGACCAGACCAGCCCACAGGAGCTCAGGTGGCCAAGCGGACGCGGTACAAGCTGGCGCGGGTGGAGGTCTTCCCGGTGGAATCCCGGCCCGCTTCCTGGACCTTTGCCGGGTCGCCGATGCGGGGGACGGAACACGGCTACCTGGTGAACGACGGGAACCTCGACGGGACCCGTCAGCAGTGGGAGTTCATCGTCCGGGTGCCGGAGGCGCGGAACGGCCGGATCGAAGTCCGGCCGCGCACGGTGCCCAATGTCAGGGCCTGGGCCGAACTGCCCGATCGCTCCCTGACCTTCATGCCGGCCACGCGCGGGGCGGCCAAGGGGCGGTGGTACTGCCAGGTTGCCCTGGCGGATGCCCAGGGCGAGAAGTCCAAGTCGGTGGTGCGGGCCGACCAGCGGGACCAGCTGCCTCACTGGTTCCGCGACCTGGAGTCCCACCTGCGCCGCAAGGAAACCGTGAAGCCCACCCGGGGTACCGACGGCAACGCGCTGGTGGCGCTGGTCCCGGCCGGCGACCACGCCGCCATGATCCGGCTGTTCTTTGCGACCAAGGTGTGGGTATTGAGCGAGAAGGTCGTGCTGGACCGGTGAGCCGTCCGGCCCACGGACATTGCGCATCCCTCGATGTCCGCCGATGTTCTGTGCCGGTCATTTCAGGTCCCAATCCGTCCGGGCCTGCCCGGACGAATGGTTGAACCAACGAACACCTAACGAAACGAGAGGTTTGCGTTGAGTCCCAAACTACGGCGTCCCAGGAACCCAACTGCGGCCCAGCGGGTCCAGTGGCGCGGCATTTCCCGGATCGATCAGCCGTCCACCCGCACCTTCGGGTGGTTCGTTCGAATCGGGTTCGTTACCCGCAAGAACGGCAGCAGCGGACCCAAGCATTCGAAATTCTTCGGGGATGCCAGCCACGGTGGGCCGGAGAAGGCCCTGCGGGCCGCTCGCAAGTGGCGGAATCAGCAGATGCCCAAGCCCAGGAAAGCGGCTCGGCGCTGAGCTGGTCGATGGACGATTGACGATTGACCATTGCGGTC
>DASTEX010000376.1:0-4372 GCA_035709185.1 Gemmatimonadales bacterium | reverse complement strand
CAAATCCGAAAGCGGCCACTGCGAAACCGCCCGCGGCTACGAGCAGGTAATCAAGGTACGCTGGATCCATGATGGTGCTCCGGCAAGAGGAGAAAAACGTCGGCGCGCCAGTGTGCCGTTCGGCCGCCGGCGCGACGCCTGCGGCAAGCGCGTCAGGGTTGGGGCTTCCCGAACACTTCGACGATCGTCGCGGTCACCGTGCCGGTATTGGTGAAGGTGTGGTTCACGCCGCCCTTCAGCGCGACGACCTGTCCCGCTGTGACTTCCAGCGGTGGCTCCCCTTCGATGGTGAGCACCAGGCGCCCGGTGACCAGCGTGAACACGTGCCAGGCCGCATCGGCGTGGTTGTGCATCCGGCGGGTGGCGCCCGGCTCCGCGTAGTCTCGCAGGACCCGATACTGGGGCGTGTCGGTCACCAGCATCCACGAAATCCCGGGATCGTCCGGCAGGGGCTGCGCCCGCTCACGTCCGCCCACGGCCTGAGCCGACGCGGTCACCGCGGTGAACGCCAGCGCGGCGAACACCGCGGAGGTCCCGACCATCAGTCGCTTCATCCTCGTCTCCCGGGAGTGAGATCACGTTCGGCGTGCTGGCGTGAGCTGGGGCGGCCCCTCAGCCCATGAGGAACATATCACAAGGCGCTGCCGCTGGGGGTCAAACGCGGCCGAACTGGCGTTCTGGCTGGTCGGTAGCTGAGAACCACTCCAGCACCCGCAAGGCACGGAGCGTGTTCCAGCGGCTCGGCTCGCCTTCCCCGCCTTCCATGTCGAACTCCACCGGGTCGGGCCGGTGCTGGTGGACCGGCCATCGTCCATCCTGATTCCGCCCGCCGGCCATGAGACCGACCGCCTCGCCAGCGCGCTCGTCCGGCTCGACGCCGGCGGCGCGCAGGTAGTCCAGGCCCCGGAGCAGGTCGTAATGCCACGTGGGCGGGAAGGCGAACCGGGTCCAGTCGTGATTCCCCTTTCGGTCCGTGATCGCCTCGCCGGTGGACCGTCGCCGGAACATGCGACGCTCCAGGAGATACTCCTGGGCCCGGGCTCGCGCCTCCGTCACCGCGGCGGTGGCGCCTCTGGCGTGCTGGTACTCCAGCAGTCCTTCCAGGACGCAGATCGTAGTGTGGAACGACGAGCGCACCGAGCCCCGCTCTGCCTCGCAGTTCCAGCCGCCGTCGGCGAGCTGCTCGGCGAGGAGCCGATCGAGCAGCCGATCGCTGGTCGGGCCGAAGTAGGCGCCGAGCCTGAGGACCCGGCCGTTGATGCAGGGCTCGACCTCGCCCTCGAAGAACGGCGAGTCCCCGAACTCCGGCCCCCAGGTTACCCGGTCGCGGACCAGGTCCACGGCCCTCCGAGCGCGCTCGCTGGTCGGGTCGAGCCCCAGGTCCCGCAGCAGCACCAGAGTGCACAGGGTGGACTGCCACTGCGGGGCGAAAGTGCCATCACCCCACATGCCGTCCGGCCGCTGGCGGTCGAGAAGCCGCGAACCCCAACCCTCGGCGGCAACCCGGGCCCGTTCACGGGCAACAGTCTCGCCGGACTCGCCGCTGAGGTCGCGCATGACCTGCCAGCGGATCGAAGGGTCCGAATCGAGCAGCCAGCGTATGACCGAATCTCTCGCCTCCGGGTCCTCCCGCTGGACAGTCGTGGCGGCCATCTGCTCCCCGCTGTTCAACTCGGGTTGACGTCAATCCTTCAAGCCGGTCGGCCGGGAACCCAGCCGGGCAAGGCGGCCGCCTGCTTCACCCAGGTCGCGAGCTGCGCCTCATCGAGGTCGTCCTCGTGGATGTCGACCCAGCGCGCATCCTTGCCCGTGCCTCCCGGTGGAACCGGTTGGAGCGAGGTGCCGCGGAAGAAGGTCACCTTGACGTAGCGCGTGAAGGTGTGGAACGCCAGGAAGAAGCCCTGGCCCTCGATGCCGTACATGGGCGAGTTCCACTTCACGGCCTTGCGCACGTTGGGCACTTGGCGCACGACGAGCGCGTCAAGGCGCTTCCCGATGGCCCGCTTCCAGCCCGGCATCGCGGCGATGTACGTCCGCACCGGGGCGTCGCCATCCGCCTTGGGGATCTGGGGGTTGCCGCCCGAGAGGAGGACGGGCGCCTTCATCCGACTGGCCTTCGGCTTCGCCTTGCGCATGTGGGTCTACCGCTTCTTCGCCGGCGGGACGTTCCGGGCCACCGCGGCCTTCACCAGGGCCTTGAACGCGGCCGGGTCGACCTGCTCCCCTTCGTGGATGTCGATCGCCCTGCGGGTGTTGCTTTCCAGGCCGGCATTGAAGAGGCGCGACGGGTCCGGGAGACTGGCGCCATGGGCGAACGTCAGCTTCACGACCTTTTTGTACGTCTCCCCGGTGCAGACGATGCCGTTGTGCGAGAAGACCGGGACTCCCGTCGGATTGGCCTGCTTCACCCATTTCCGCTCCTCGATCATCCCGGGATCAGCCTCCAGGATCAGCGCCCGCATGCGAGCCAGGGTCTCCTCACGCCAATCCGCCTGGTCGCGGGTCTGCTGGTCGATGACCCGGGAAGCGGGCTTCCCGGTCGCTCGTCCCTTCGGTGTGCCACTCCTCTTCGATTTCAGTACCACGGTTCATTCTCCCTTCGGGTGTTGGCGACGCGGCCTTTCGGTGGGCCGGCCACCCGTTCAGTCCGTACGTCGCCCGCTCCGCCACCGGGTGACATAGGGCAGCGCGAACAGGTACAGACCGGTAAACAGCAGCAGGAAGAGCGGGGGCAGCGCCAGATAGTTTACCCAGACGGGCGCCTTCCCCCGTTGCAACGCCAGGAAGGTGACGATGACCGTCACCGTAAAGGCAATGGCCAGCCAACGGTGGATCTGCCGAATCCATTTGCTCCAGTTCACGGGATCCTCGCGAGCAGGTCGACCAGTTTCCCGCCCATCATCTTCCAGCCGTAGCGCGCGCCGCCGAATTCCCGCTTCTGGTCCGGCTGGAAGCCCGACTGCACGAGGGACAGGCGGGTGCCCGACGCCGTGGGTGTGAGGGTGAACGTGACGACGGTGTCCAGGAAGGGAACGCTCCACGTGTAGCTGAGCTTCCGATGGGTTTCGATCTCGACGAAGCGGCACTGCACGGTGCCGTCCCACCCGGGGTATGGCTGGGTCTTGAAGGTGAACTCCGCGCCCGGCTCCAGCCGGAGATCGATGACGGGCAGGAGCCACTCCGCCAGCAGGACGGGGTCGGTGAGGGCGCGCCACACCTTCTCTGGTGGATGGGCCAAATCGAATTCGAGCGACAGCGAATCGGTTTGCGATCGGGCGGTCTGGTCGAGTGGCTTCATCGGTCCATTTTCTCCAGCAGTTTTTCCAGCCGATCGACGTGCTCGGTCCAGAAGGCGCGGTAGTGCGCGATCCAGTCGATGAGCGGCTTCATTCCGCGCGGCTCCACCCGGTAGTAGACCGAGCGCCCGTCGCGCCGGCCGTTCACCAGGCCGGCGTCTTTCAGAATGGAGAGATGCTGCGAGACCGCCGGCTGCGAGATGTCGAAGCGGGCCGTGAGATCCTTCACCGCCGCTTCGCCCCGGGTCAGCGACTCGAAGATCGCCCGGCGGCTGGGGTCCGCCAGCGCGTGGAAGATCCGGTTTTCGGCTACGGCCCCGCTCGGCATGGGACAATCATAAGTGGCCGCTTATGGGATGTCAAGTAACATGGAAGGCGGAGGCGGTTCGAGCGGTCTGCGTACCAAGGAGGACGATCTGCGTCCTCCTACTCGAAGTCCACTCGACGCGGACGGCATCCGGCGAGGACCCCACGTCCGACTCGATTTAACTCGGACTCGACGTGCACAAGGGAGTCCGTCACCGTCGCGGTGTTGCCGGGGGACGCTGCGGCGTGGCAGGTGCAGCCGTGGGCGGAGCGGCCGGGACTGCGGTGGGGTCGCCCAGCCGCGAGAACGGGATGTGCCGCACGACTGGGCTGCCGAAGTCGAAGCCCGTCACCCTGCCGGCCGCGTCCCGCTGGAACCGCATGATCACCCCACGCACCATCCAGGTGTCGCGCTCCACCGCCATGAGGGGCACCGCTGGATTGGATCTCGTTTCGATGCGGACCATCAACCGGTCCGCAACGGGCGTGACCTCGAACACCGAATCGAGGTCCTCGCTGCGGTACCGGCCTGCAAATGACAGCAGTTCCGCCGCGCTGTGGGTGTGGGCTTGCGCGCGCCGGTAGCGCGTGGTCCGCCCCTCCATGGACCGGAACTCGGCTACATCCGGCGATGGGAACGTTAGCTCGAAGCGGTCCTCCGACCGGTACATGATGAGCGGGCGTGGCGGCCGGAACCGGGCTTCGCCCACCTGGACCAGCCTCGGTCCGCCGGCGAAGCCGAGCCGGCCGCGCTGGACGTCGAGCCGTAG
>DASTEX010000375.1:0-10158 GCA_035709185.1 Gemmatimonadales bacterium | reverse complement strand
CGGTTGCAGGGGGGAACACGGGTGCAGAATGAATAGTGCATGATGTTCAATGCCGAGGGGTTCGAAGCCGGCCTCCATTCGTAACGCCAGGTTTCGAGTACCCTTATGCATTAGAAACTTTGCAATAGTCACTCTGCATTCGGGTTCCTCCCTCCCGCTTGTCAGATCTTCCATACGGGCCCCGGAGTGTCCCGCTGGACGCCCGGTGGTGCGCGCGACATGGCCTTCGTACATCTGCATACCCACAGCGAGTTCTCGCTGCTCGACGGCGCGAACCGCATCCCCGAGCTGATCGCTCACGTCAAGAAGTTGGGGATGGACAGCCTGGCCATCACGGACCATGGGAACCTCCATGGTGCGTGGACCTTCTACGAGCACGCCCGGGCCGCCGGCATCCGCCCGATCCTGGGTTTCGAGGCCTACCTCGCCTTCGGCCCCCGCCAGGCCCAGGCCAAGCCGGCCTGGGCGCCGGCGCCCTACAGCCACCTGGTCCTCCTGGCCCGGAACCGCACCGGGTATCGCAACCTGATCCGGCTCAGCTCCATCGGATTCACCGAGGGCTTCTACCGCCGTCCCCGGATCGACCGCGAGGTCCTGGAGCGGCACTCCGAAGGCATCATCTGCCTGGCGGCGTGTCTCTCGGGGGAGATCGCGCTCTGGCTCCGGATGGGCCGCTACGAGGACGCCAAGGCCACGGCCGAATGGCTGGCGCGGACCTTCCCCGGCGATTTCTGGCTCGAGATCCAGTCGCACGGGATTCCCGAGGAGACCCTGGTGCAGGACGGCATGCTCCGGCTGGGCCGCGAGCTGGGCCTGCCGGTGGTCGCGACCAACGACGCGCATTATCTCCGGCGGGAGGACGCCGAAGCCCACGACGTGCTGCTCGCGATCGGGACCGGGGCCGACCTGGACGACCCCAGGCGCTTCCGCTTTACCGGGCAGGAATCGTACGTGAAGAGCGAAGCGGAGATGCGGGCGCTCTTCCCCGACCAGCCCGACGCCATCGGCCACACGCAGCAGGTGGCCGAGCGCTGCGAGTTCGACTTCGAGAAGCGGTATTACCTCCCGAGCTTCCCCCGTCCCGAGGGCTTTACCTCCGACGAGGCGCTGCTGGAACGGCTGGCCCGCCGGGGCGCGCTCCAGCGCTACGGCGACCCGCTTCCGCCGCCCATCGAGGAGCGGCTGGCGTACGAGCTGGGTGTCATCAACACCGCCGGCTACGCCGGATATTTCCTCATCGTCCAGGACTTCATCAACGCCGCGCGCGAACGCGGCATTCCGGTGGGGCCGGGCCGCGGGTCGGCCGCGGGCTCGCTGGTGGCCTATGCGCTCCGGATCACCGACGTCGATCCGCTCCGCTTCGACCTGCTGTTCGAGCGGTTCCTCAATCCGGAGCGGGTGTCGATGCCCGACATCGACGTCGACTTCTGCTTCGAGCGCCGGGGCGAAGTGATCGAGTACGTGCGCGAGCGCTACGGGCGCAACAGCGTGGGACAGATCATCACCTTCGGAACCATGAAGGCCCGGGCCGCGGTCAAGGACGTGGCGCGGGTGCTCAAGATTCCGCCCGGTGAAGCCGACCGGCTCTCCAAGCTCATCCCCTCGGGCCCGGCGTACAGCCTCACCATTGAAGAGGCCGGGAAGAAGATCACCGAGCTCAGGGACCTGCTGAAGGAGAACGCGCTCTACCAGCGGATGGCCGACCTGGCGTCGCGCATCGAGGGCATGTCGCGCCACGCCAGCGTTCACGCCGCCGGCGTGGTGATCGCCCCCGGCCCGCTGGACGAGTACGTGCCGGTGTGCACCGCGCCCACCAAAGGGGCCGGGGCGGCCGCCGACGGCGAGGACGCCATCATCTGCCAGTACGACATGGTGGCGCTCGAGAAGGTCGGCATGCTCAAGATGGACATGCTGGGCCTCAAGACTCTCACCGTCATCCACGACGCGCGGGAGAGCATCCGGTCCCGTACCGGCGAAACGATCAGTCTCGAGGGCCAGGGCTTCGATGATCCCGCGGTCTATGCCATGCTCCGCAAGGGCCGCACTGCCGGTGTCTTCCAGTTCGAATCCCCCCTCGCGACCGACACCCTGCGGGCCATGCGCTGCGACCGGTTCGACGACCTGGTGGCGAGCAACGCCCTGCTCCGCCCCGGCCCGCTCGATGCCGGCATGCACACGGTGTTCATCAAGCGGAAGCTGGGACACGAGCCGGTCAGCTATCCCCACCCGGCGCTGAAGGAAGTGCTGGAACCCACCTACGGGGTCATCACCTACCAGGAACAGGTGATGCGGATCGCGAACGTGCTGGCCGGTTTCTCCCTGGCCGAAGCCGACGTGCTCCGCAAGGCGGTGGGCAAGAAGGACGCGGAGCTGATCCGCAAGGAGTTGGGCAAATTCATCGAGCGGGGCATTGCCCTGGGGCACGCCCGCAGGCTGATGGAGGACCTGGCCGCCCAGATCGAGACCTTCGGCCGGTACGGGTTCAACAAGTCGCACTCGGTGGCCTACTCGGTCCTGTCCTATCAGACGGCGTGGCTCAAGGCCCACTACCCGGCCGACTTCCTGGCCGCCCTCCTGTCCTCCGAAATCGGCGACACCGACAAGGTGGTGCAGTATATCAACGAGGCCCGGGAGCTCGGCCTCGAGGTGCTGCCGCCGGATGTCAACGAGTCGGGCTACAAGTTCACCGTGGTGGGGCCCAAACGGATCCGGTTCGGACTGGGCGCCGTCCGGAACGTGGGACGCGGGGCGATCGAGGCCATCATCACGGCCCGCCGGGAAAAGCGCTTCGAGTCGCTGGCCGATCTGGTGGACCGGATCGATCTGCGGCTGGTGAACAAGCGGGTGGTAGAGTCGCTCATCGCGGCCGGAGCGTGCGATTCCCTGGGCGGACACCGGGCCCAGCTGTCGCTCGCGCTCGATACGGTGCTGGCGGAGGCCGGGCTGGTGCAGCAGGAGCGGGAGGCCGGACAGGCCTCGCTCTTCGGGGAGGCCGTGCCGGCCCGGCCGGCCCACGCCTCGCTTCCCAACGTGCCCCCCTGGCCGGAAGCGGAGCGCCTGACCCGGGAAAAGGAGGTCCTGGGCTTCTTCATCTCGGGGCACCCGCTCGAGCGTTTCCGGACCGAAGTGGAACTGTTCTCCACCCGGTCCACCGCGACCCTGGGCCAGTGGAGCGAACACCAGGTGACCGTTGCGGCCGTCATCACCGCCGTAAAGCGGCAGATCTCGAAGAAAACCGGGAAGGAGTACGCCCGGATCACCCTGGAAGACTTCCACGGCACGGCCGAGGCGCTGGTGTTCCCCGAGAACTGGGCCAAACTGAGCTCGGTGATCCAGCCCGACAGCGCCATGCTGCTGACCGGGGGGTTCTCGGCCCGGGACCGGGGAGAGGACGTGGCGCCGTTCGTGGTGGAGAACGCGCAGCCCCTCGAGGGGCTCCGGAAGTCGGGCTCACTCGGCGTCATCCTCCGCTGGGCCGGTCCCAACGGGGTAACGCCCGACATCGTCCGGTCGGCCGCGGCCGTTTGCGCCGCTCACCCGGGCGCGGCCCCAGTCTATATTGAATGGACCGGCCCCGATGGCGCGCTGGTACGCCTGAAATCCCGCCGGCACCGGATTGAACCAGAAGAAGAAGTGGTGACGGCCCTTCGGGCCCTGTTGGGGCCCGACGGCGTGCTGTTCGTGCGGGCCGGCCAGTCGGCTGCCTAACGTAGATCGAACAGGCAGGAGGACCACGAGTGCAGAGTGCAGAGTGCAGAATGCAGAGTGTAGCAGGGGTGATCCACCGGCACCTCGCAAGGAAGCCGGCCGGGCACCACTTATACACTCTGCATTCTGCACTCTGCACTCTGCAATCGGGTTCGTCCTTCCGCCTTCTTTCCGATCTTCCCTGACCGGGACGCCCATTCATGGCCAATCACTACGTGCTGGACGTGGAGAAGCCGTTACTCGATCTCGAGCGCCAGATCGAGGAGCTCCGCCGGCTCGGCAGTGAAGGCATCGACGTGGAGGAGGAGATCGGGCTGCTTCAGAGCAAGCTCGACGGGCTGAAGGAAGAGATCTACCGCAACCTGACGCCCATGCAGCGGGTGCTGCTGGCGCGACACCCCAAGCGGCCCTACGCGCTCGACTACCTCAACAGCGTCTTCAGCGACTTCATCGAATTGCACGGCGACCGGCTCTTCCGCGACGATCCCGCGATCGTGGGCGGCTGGGCCCGGCTGGCGGGACAGTCGGTCATGGTGATCGGGCATCAGAAGGGCCGCGACACCAAGGAGAACATCCGCCGGAACTTCGGGATGCCGCATCCCGAGGGCTATCGCAAGGCGCTGCGACTGATGCGGCTGGCCGCGCGGTTTCACGCGCCGATCATCACCCTGGTGGACACCCCGGGCGCGTATCCCGGCCTGGGGGCGGAGGAGCGAGGCCAGTCCGAAGCCCTCGCCACCAATATTCTCGAGATGAGCGCGCTGGAGACGCCGGTCCTCACCGTGGTGATCGGCGAAGGGGGTTCGGGCGGCGCGCTGGCGCTGGGCGTGGCCGATCGCGTGATCATGTTCGAGAACTCCGTGTACTCCGTGATCTCGCCGGAGGGGTGCGCCGCCATTCTGTGGAAGGATGCGACCCAGCGGGAACGCGCGGCCGAAGCGCTCAAGCTGACGGCCCAGGACCTGCTCCGGCTCAAGCTGATCGACGAGATTCTCCCCGAGCCGCTGGGAGGCGCGCACCAGGATCCGGAGACGGCCGGCGAGACGCTCCGCCAGGCCCTGATCCGGCATCTGGGTGAGCTGCGCCGCCTGCGTCCGGAACGGCTGGTCCGCCGCCGGGTGGAGAAGTACGCGGCGATGGGGACCTTCGCCGAGGTGTAATGCCCGCCACCGTTGAAGTCCGTTTCAAGGGAATCCGGAAGGAATACTTCCTCTGGGCTGACCAGTCGGAACCGCTGCGCCTGCGCGAGCCCGTCATCGTCGAGGTTGAGCGGGGGCTGGACTTCGGGCGGGTGAGCGCGGTGGGCGACACCGCGGCCCGGAAGTGCGCCGGCTGCACCGCCTGCCCGACCGGCGATGCCCCCGAACCCGCCGGGGCCCAGCACCCGATCGTCCGGCGGGCCAGCCAGGAAGACGTGGTGCAGGCCAACCAGCTGCGGCGGGAAGAAGACGACGTGCGCCGCAACGTGGCCGACAAGGCCCGCCAGCACGGACTGGCCATGCGGATCTCCGACGCCGAATGGCAGTGGGACCGCCGGAAACTCACCGTGTTCTTCACCGCCGAGCAGCGGGTGGACTTCCGCGCGCTGGTGCGCGAACTGGCCGGGCAATATCACACCCGCATCGAGCTGCGGCAGATCGGTGTGCGCGACGAGGCGGCCCGGCTGACCGGCGTGGGGCGCTGCGGCCGGGAGTATTGCTGTTCCACCTGGCTCAAGGATCTCTCCCCGGTCAGCCTCAGCCTGGCCAAGGACCAGCACCTCTCCCTCAATCCGGCCCAGATCTCCGGCGGCTGCGGCCGCCTGCTCTGCTGCCTGCGCTACGAGCACGAGTTCTACGTCGCCAGCCGCAAACGCTTCCCCAAGGAAGGGAAATCGCTCCGCACTGCGCGGGGAGTCGAGAAGGTCGTCGCGGTCGACATTTTCCGCGAACGGGTGTTCGTGCGCCACGAAGAGCTGGGTCCCCGGACCGTGCTGCTGGCGGACCTTCAGGCCGAGGTGGAAGCGGCGGCCGAATCGGCTCCGGTGGCACCGGAGCGGGCCACCCGGCCGGCTCCACCACCACCGCCACCACCGGCACCACCGGAGCCGGAACCCGTGGCGAGCAACGAGCCCGCTCCCCAGCCGGGCCGCCGCCGGCGCCGGCGCCGGCGCCACCGCCGGGGGCCGGGCGGTCCCCCGTCGCAGGAATCGGCAGGTTCGTGATGGCCAAGTTTTATCTCACTACCGCGATCGACTACTCCAACGGCGACCCGCACGTGGGGCACGCGCTGGAAAAAGTGGGCGCCGACGCCATCGCCCGCTATCGCCGGCTCCGGGGCGACCAGGTCCATTATCTGATGGGAATGGACGAGCACAGTCAGTCGGTGATCCAGGCCGCGGCCGGCGCCGGCGTATCGCCCCGGCAATGGGTCGATGAGATGGCCGCCCGGTTCGAGCGCTTCTGGCAGCGGCTGGAGTGCAGTAACGACGACTGGATCCGGACCACCGAAGCGCGGCACCAGGCCGGCGTGACCGCTCTGCTGGAGCGGATCCGGCAGCACAACCCCGCCGACCTGTTCCAGGGCGAGTACGAAGGGCTCTACTGCACCGGTTGCGAGGAGTTCAAGACCGACACGCAGATCGTGAACGGGCGTTGCGGGGAACATCCGACGCTCGACCTGGTCCCCACCAGGGAACGCAACTGGTTCTTCCGGCTGAGCCGCTACGGGAACTGGCTGCTCGGCCTCATCCGCTCGGGCGGATTCAGGGTGGAGCCCGAGATCCGCCGCAACGAGGTGCTGCGCCTCATCGAAGGCGGGCTGGAGGACATCTCCATTTCCCGGCAGCGGATGCCCTGGGGCATTCCCTTCCCCGGCGATCCGCAGCAGACGGTCTATGTCTGGTTCGACGCGCTGATCAACTACCTCTCGGCCACCGGGTTTCCCGCGGAAGGCTGGGAACGGCTCTGGCCGGCCGACCTGCACATCATCGGCAAGGGCATTACCCGGTTCCATTGCGTCATCTGGCCCGCGATGCTCCAGGCCGCAGGTCTTCCGCTGCCGAAGCAGGTCTGGGCCCACGGCTACGTGCAGTGGGCCGGCGCCAAGATGTCCAAGACGGCCGGCACCGAGGTCACGCTCGACAGCGCGATCGAGCGTCACGGCGTGGACCCACTGCGGTATTTCCTGCTGCGGGAAATCGGATTCGAGAGCGACGGTGACTTCACCTGGGAGCGGTTCGACAGCCGCTATCTGTCCGATCTGGCCGACGGGCTGGGCAATCTCGCTTCGCGCTCCCTGGCGATGCTCGACCGGTATCGCCAGGGCAGCGTGCCGGCCGGGGATTCTTCCACCTCGCTGGACGGGGCCGGGCAGCGGGTGCTGGAGCAGTACGCCGAAGCGATGGATCGCTACGATCTGCGGAGTGGGGCCGATGTTGCCTGGTCGCTGGTCGCCACGGCAAACCAGTACATCGTCCAGACCGAGCCCTGGGCCCTCGCCAAGGCCGAGCGACAGGTAGAACTCGATATCGTTCTGGCCGCCCTGGCGCGATGCCTCTATCGCCTGACGGTGATGGTGGCGCCCTTCATGCCGGGGAAAGCGACCGAACTGTGGTCGGCCCTGGGCCAGACCGGTGGCGTCCACGGCGCCGACTGGGGCACGACCGCGGCCCCGCCGGTCAGCGGCCGGAAGACCACCCGGCCTCCGGTTCTCTTCCCCAAACCGGCCCCACCGCTTTCCGATTGAGTCGGGTTCATCCCCGCCTCACAATCCCTTGGCACAGAACGGGACATCTTGATCCCGTGTCCCGGGTTCCCGGTGAGGCGTCTCCCCCAGAGACACTTCGAGGGGAGCAGACCATGGAGGGCAGAATGCAGTCCTCAACTACCCGAAGGCCCCGCTCAACCGAAGCGGCGCTGGAGCAGAAGGAGGAGCTGATCCTCGCCGTCCTGGGCGTCCTGGACCGAACCTGGACCGATGCCGAGCGACCCGGCGCCCTGCGGCAGATCTCCGAGTTCTTCCGCAAGCTGGATGAGCCCACCCTGCGCGCCATCGCCTACCAGCATGGCGTGTTCGAACCTGAGCTGGACGCAGAGGACGACAAAGCCCCGGAGGAACGCCATGGGCAAAGTGCATGAGTTCATGAGTGCCGACCTGATTGCGGTCGAACCCGGGCTCTCGCTCCGTAGCCTGGTGGAGCTGTTCGCCCAGCGGCACATCAGCGGTGCGCCGGTGGTGGACGGCCGGCGGGTGGTGGGCGTGGTGAGCGTCGACGATGTGCTCAACTTCCTGGCGTCGCAGCCCACCGTGCCCAAGGCGGAAGAGGGCAAGGTCGAGCAGGATGAGGACCTGCCGGTCGACCAGTGGAGCGAGGGCGACGAGCCGCCCAGCGCCTTCTTCGTGGATACCTGGGACAACGCCGGCGCCGACGTGGCCGAGCGGTTCGACACCCCCGACAGTCCCGAATGGGACCTGTTAGGCGAGCATACGGTGGAGGAAGCCATGAGCCGCCGCATCGTCGCCGTGGGGCACGAAGAGAGCGTCGCGGAGGCGGCCCGGAAAATGGAGCAGGCCCAGGTCCACCGGCTGCTGGTCATGGACGGCGGTTCCCTGCTGGGGATCATCACGACAAGCGACGTGACTCGGGCGGTAGCCGAGTCACGCGCTTGAGTCTGACGGATGGGCGGGGCAGGCGGGCCGGACCGGCCAACATCCTTATTGATCGCGCTCTTGATCCGGCGAAGCGCCGGTTAAATACCGGCTGAACCAGCGGCGTGCGTACTCGCCGGCCTGCTCCAGGGTGCCGTGTTCCTCGAACAGGTGGCTGGCGCCCGGGACGATCACCAGCTCCTTGTGGGCCTGGGTGAGCCGTCGCATCGCCTCCTGGTTGAGCCGGATCACCGTCCCATCGTACTCCCCGACGATCAGCAGAGTGGCGGCCTTGACCAGAGCCAGGGCCCGGCCCGCCAGATCCGGCCTTCCTCCCCGGGAAACCACCGCGCGAATCCGTTCGGGCCGGCTGGCCGCCGCCACCAGCGCTGCCGCGGCACCGGTGCTGGCGCCGAAGTACCCGACCGGCAGATCACGTACCTCATCCACCGAAGCCATCCAGTCGGTCACGCCGGCCAGCCGCTGAGCCAGCAGTTCGATATCGAACCGGAGCTGCGCGGTATGGGCATCGAGCGATTCCTCCGCCCGGGTCAGGAGGTCGAACAGCAGCGTCGCCAGCCCGCTCTGGTTCAGCCACTCCGCAACCTGGCGGTTGCGGGGACTGAGCCGGCTACTGCCGCTGCCGTGAGCGAAGATCACGAGCCCTGTGGCCCCAACCGGAATCGCCAGGTCGCCCGGAAGGACCACCCCCGCGGTTTCGAGCTGCAGTGACTGCGTCGGGATCGTCTGTGTCATGAGATCACTCCCGGGCGCGCTCAGAGCGCCGAAGGAAACGTCTCCGGCAATTCCGCCGCGCCCCCATCCCAGTGCCCGGTTCGCTCGAGCGGCTCGACCGCACGGGTCTGGTCGTAATGGAACACCGCATCGAACTGGCCCGGGAGCCGGGCCGTGAAATAGTGGCTGCTGCGTTCGCTTTCCGGCCGGTAAATGACGCCGATGGCACGCTCCAGCCGCGGGGTGTTCAGCACACCTACCGCATCGCTGGCCTGGCGCAGATTGAGGAAGAGGTTGCTGGCCGACGCCTGATGCAGCAGAGCCTCGTAGCTGCCCGGGAGCGCGGGCTGCACCGTCCGGCGTTCCGCGGGCCCACCCCAGTTCCGGGCGGCGGTCACTGTGCCGGTAAAGGTGGTAAACCCGACCAGGGTGGCGGAATCGCCCCAGCGCTCCCGCACCAGCTGACCGACGTTGAGCTCGCCAGAAGCGCCCATTTCGGTCGCGCGGGCATCGCCGAGATGCGAGTTGTGAGCCCAGACCACGACCCGCGGCTGGGGAGTCTCTCCCCCCAGGAACTCGACCAGCGAGTTCAGGGTTTCGGCCATGTGGCGGTCGCGCAGGTTCCAGGACCCGATCCGGCTCTGGAACATCTCGCGATAGTACTGCTCGGCATGGGCCACGATCCGCGCATTCTGCTCGGCGAAGAAGAGACTGTCGTAGGTGACCCGGCCGTCCCGGTTGGCATACTCCGCTGCCGACGCGCGCAGTTCCCGGAGTTGCTCCAATACTTCCCTCTCGCAGGACGCCGACAGCCCCAAGGTCGTGGCGTAGCCGTAGTCCTGCGGATCAGAGCCAAAGTGGTCGAAGCAGGTGTAACGCCGCTCGGCCCGACGCGCCGCCTCCGGATCCACCACCCGGAGGTACTGCAGCACCGCCTGGATCGAGGCGTGCAGGCTATAGAGATCCAGACCATAGAATCCGACCCGGGCCGACTCGCGCCGGATCTGGTCGTTGTATTGCCGGAGCCATCCCACGAAATCCAGGATGTCGGCGTTGCGCCACATCCACTGCGGAAAGCGGGCGAAG
>DASTEX010000374.1:0-3350 GCA_035709185.1 Gemmatimonadales bacterium | reverse complement strand
CAGAGTGCGGCGGGCTAGGTGCCGTTCGGGGTGCATTGTGCCGGGTGCCGTTTCTCGGGGAGGTGCGAGTCCCGGCCGACCTCATTTCTTTCGGCGACCAGAGTCGCGGAGGTGACGCATCAACCGGGTCACCAGTGCGGTCACCTTCTCGCATTGGAGTGATGCCTGACCACTCTTCTCAGGGTCCAGCACCGCCAGATCTTTTCCCGTCGTCAGGAGTGACGAGATCTCGATACATGACGCCCGGGCTATTCTCAGGAACCGGTGAAATTCGCTCGCTGTAAAGCGGGCAAACCCTTCGGCGATATTGTTGGAGACCGAGATTGCGGCCCGGCGCAGTTGATCGGCGTGAAAAGAATGGACGGCCGGCGAAGCCTGCAACAAGGCTTCCAGGTCGATGGCGAGGGCTCTCGCTTCCTGCCAGCACCGAAGATCCTCGATCCGGCGTGCCCCGGTCATTCACCATAGTACGAGTACGTCCCTTCCACCTTGGCATCGAGAAAACTCCCTCGCCGGCGGAAAAGACGCGCGAGGGAGTTGGCGTGAACGGTACTCGGCACCCTGAACGGCACCCGGCACCCGGCACCCGGCACCCTGCACGGCACCCGGCACTCCGTACTCTGCACCGCACCCGGCACTCCGTACTCTGCACCGCACCCGGCACTCCGTACTCTGCACCGCACCCGGCACCCGGCACCCGGCACCCGGCACGCTGCACTCCCCATCATTCCCCCCGTCTGAGTTTCGGATCATAAATCTCTCTCAACGCCTCGCCCACCAGATTGAATCCGAGTACGGTCAACCCCAGCGCCAGTCCGGGCACGACCGAGACCCACGGAGCCACCCGCAGCAGGTCGCGGCCGTCGGCCACCATGCTGCCCCAGCTCGGCGTGGGCGGCTTGACCCCCAGCCCCACGAACGACAGGGCCGCTTCGGCCATCATGGCGCCGGCCGCACCGAGAGTGGCGGCCACGATCACCTGGGCCCGGACGTTAGGCAGGAGATGGCGGAACAGCAGGCGCCGGTCGGGAGCGCCCAGCGCGCGCGCGGCCGTGACATAGTCGGTGCCGCGCAGCACCAGCACCTGGCTTCGGACCAGGCGGGCCATGGCGGCCCAGCCGACCGCGCCGATCACGATGAAGACCACCAGCAGCGAGGGATTCACTGCGGCGGCAATGGCAATCAGAAGCAGCAGCGTCGGAAACGCGAGCGTGATGTCGGCCAGCCGCATGACCAGGGCATCCACCCAGCGTCCGTAGAAGCCCGACAGCAGCCCCATCGTCACTCCCAGCAGGGTCGCGATGGTCTGGGAGACCAGCCCCACGATCAGGGAGACCCGGGCCCCGTAGATCACGCGGCTGAGCAGGTCCCGGCCCTGGGTATCGGTGCCCAGGAGGTAGGCTCCCCCCGGCGGGCGGAGATAGGCGCCCCGGAGATCACCCCGCAGCGGATCGTACGGCGCGAGGACCGGCGCCAGGATGGCGGAAATCACCACCAGGGCAATCAGGACCAGTCCCAACTGGAAGAGCCGGTCGCGCCGAGCCCGCGCCAGCAGCAGCCATTGACGATTGACGACCGACAATTGACGATTCGGTACCGAGCCGGGAGCCGGATCCGCGACGAGCATGCTTAATCGTCAATTGTCAATTATCAATCGTCAATGCCTTTCACGCTGGTTCTGAGCGGCGGGGGCCTCAAAGGCCTGGCCCATATCGGTGTGCTCCGCGCGCTGGAAGAACGCGGCCTGGAACCGTCGCTGATCATCGGGGTCAGCATGGGCGCCGTCATCGGGGCTGCGTGGGCCGCCGGCCGGCGGGTTCGGGCGCTGGAAGACCGGGCCCTGGCGCTGACCCGCAAGGACGTCTTCCGGATCGCCCACCTCGATATGGCCCTACAGCGGATGCGCTCGCCCGCGGTGTACCAGCGCGAACCGCTCGACCGGCTCCTGGCCGACCTGGTGGGAAAACGCCGCTTCCGGGACCTCCATCGCCGGCTGCTGATCAACACGGTCGACCTGAATACCGGGCACCAGATCCTGTGGGGGCTGCCGGGGCTGGACGATGTGCTGGTGGCCGACGCCGCCTTCGCCTCGTGTGCCCTGCCGGGCATTCTCCCGCCCCGGGAGCTGAACGGCGCCTACTGCGCCGACGGGGCCATCATCGACAACCTGCCGGTCCGGGTGGCGGCCGCGCTCGGGTCAGGGCCGGTGATCGCGGTGGATGTCGGCGCGGGAGGAATTCAGCGTTCCGGGCTGGAGCGGATGGGGTTCGCCATGACCTACGGGCGGGGGATCGAGATCGTGATGGGGAAACTGGCCGAGCTCACTCTGGACGATTGGGGCAGCCCGGCCCTGGTACTGATCCGGCCGCGGGTGTCGAACGTCTCGATGTTCGCGTTCAACCGGACCCCGGTGCTGATCGCGGAGGGCTACCGGGCCACGCTCCGCGCCCTCGACCAGCTCCCCGACGGGATCGACAGCCTGCCGCCCGGAGGGATTCATCCGCTGCGGCACGTCACCGTGCGGATCGAGGCTTCCCGGTGCGTCGGATGCGGCCTCTGCGCCGCGATGAATCCCAGGGCGTTCGTGATGGATGAGACGGGCCGGGCGGTGGTGCGACTGGAGCATCAGACCTGGACGCCCGTGGGTGACGCGGCGGTCCGGGCCTGTCCCACCGGAGCGATCAGTGTGGAGGACGTGCCGATCGACCCGCGGTGAGGTCGCGGGAGATCGCCTGCAGGTCGGATACCACGCGGTCCCAGGTGAAGCGCTGCTCCACGGCCCGCCGGCCGTTTTCTCCCAGCTGGCGCACCCGCTCCGGATCGGCCAGCAGTGACGCGATGGCTCCGGCCACCGCGCGGGGGTCTTCCGAATCCACCAGCACCCCGGTCTCCCCATCGGCCACGGCATCGGGCATCCCGCCGCTCCGGCCCGCTACAACCGCCAGTCCTGAAGCGGAGGCTTCCATCAGGGAAATGCCGAACCCTTCCACGTCCAGACCGGCCTGGCGCGAGACCCCGACATAGAAGTCGGCGACATTGTAAAGCGCGGGGAGGTCGGCGTCGCTCACGTCATTCAGGAACCGCACCCGTTCGCTCACGCCGAGCTGTGCCGCCAACGATTCGAGGGCCGGCTGATGCGGCCCCTGCCCCACCACCGCATAACACAGCTGGGGATGGTCCGGCGCGAGTCGCGCGAGCGCCTGGAGGGCCACATCCACCCCCTTGTGCGGGACCAGTCGCGCCACCGTCATCATCCACCTTCCGCCCCCGTCGAGGCGGTACCGTCCCCGGACGGCGGCAGTGGGCACGCCGGGATGGAAAAGCGCCGGGTCGGTGCCGAGCGAAACGAC
>DASTEX010000373.1:0-4909 GCA_035709185.1 Gemmatimonadales bacterium | reverse complement strand
GGGAGGAGGAAGAATACCACCCGGTATTGGACGACTAATCCAGGTACCCGGTGCCGGGTGCCGCGTGCCGAGTGCCGTGCAGAGTGCAGATTGCTTAGTGCTTCCGAGCGCACTCGGTACGGGGAACCAGGCACCGCACTCGGTACGCGGGACTCGGCACCCCGGCACCGTACCTATTATCGTCCATCCATGCGCAACTGGACTCTCACTCCGCTGTTGCTGGCGTCGGTCGTTTCATCGGTTAACGCCCAGAAGGTCGAAGACTTCCGCAAGCTGGACTTCATGGCCGGCTGCTGGCAGGCCGAGACCGGCAAGGACCAGGTCGTCCAGGAGCTCTGGTCCCAGCCTAACGACAGCCTGGTTCTGGGCTTCACCCAGTATTTCAGCAAGGAAAAGCCCACCAACTTCGACTTCAACCATATCCGCCGAACCGACAGCACCATTTACCTGGTGCTGGGACCGAACGGCCAGGTTCCCGATACCTTCCGGATCAAGACCCTGGTCGATGAAGTCGCGTCGTGGGAGCGGCAGGGCAGCAAGTTCCCCGGCCTGGTGATGTACCGGAAGGCGTCGGACGGGGCCCTGATCGCCCGGCTCGAGGCGCCCCCGTCTCTGGCCGATCCCAGCGTCGAGGTTCGGTTCAAGCGGACCAAGTGTCCGGGCGGGAAGTGAGCGGAGGCCGGTTTACGGGGCGAGTTTGAAACTCACCTTCTGCTGGACCAGGATCGGGACCGGGCAGCCTGCCAGTTGCGCCGGTCTGAAGCTCCCCCGGGCGATCACCTCGATCGCCGAAGCGGCAAATTCCCGGTAGTTGGTTCGAACCACGTGAAAGGTGGCCGGATCCGCCTGACCGGTTTCGAGAACCACGTACTGCAGTTCAACCCTGCCTTCGATCCCGGCCCGCTGCGCCCCTCTGGGATAGTCCGGTTTCGGAATCGAAATAGGCGAGGGGCCGCTGTCGACGCGAATGACGGGTACGGCGACCCGGGCCAGGGGCGCAGACGGCGCCGATCCCCTGCGATCCCAGTCGATCACGCTGAGAATCAGGTGTCGTTTCTTCGTCTGAGTGCTGTTGGGCAGACTGCCGGCCGAGTCGGCGCGCCGGACTGCGGCGACCAGGCTGGCATTCAACTCCGGGGAAGCGCTGGTCACGCTGATCAGGGTGTCGGCCAGGCGACCATACTGGTCGAGGTAGAAGCCTACGTGCGTTGCCAGCCCGTACCCTGCCGCGTGTAAGTCCCTCGGCTTCTCCTCGGTCTCAACGTATCGCGCCCAGAGTGGCAGGCTCAGCCCGGAGGGTTGCCGGTAGTTCTGGAGCAAAGCTGCCAGGGCAGCTTCGTGCTCGGAAAGCGCGTCGCTGTCCTGCAGGACGTGATCACCCACGGCCAGCGCGAGCGTCACTCTCACCATACTGGTCCTGCCGGTCGTGTCAGGTGGACACAGTGTCTGTACCGGCATCCGGGCCAGGCCCAGTACCGCGATCGCCAGAAGCACCATTTTCGAGAAGTAAAGGGTGGTTCATCAACCTACAGTGCTTGTCGGTTTTCTGACAGTTGCACCACTTCGTAGCTTACAGGGAACGGCCGGCTGTTCCCGTCTCCTAATTCCGACCGCAGACCCCTGATGACCGGGCCGCCCCCCGGTCGCCGAGCTACCGTATGATGCGGCAGTTGCTCACCGTCGTAGTCCTTGCGGCCCTGTTCGCCGCGCTGCTGCTGGGCACCTGGTCCTGGAGCCGGCTCTGGCGCCACGACGCGACCACCTGGGACCGCCTGGTCTACCGTTATGGCGTAAAGTATCTCGGCCTGTGGGGTGGGCTGTTGATGGCGATGGTGATGGCCGACAAGGTCTATGCCGCCAACCTTGACTACGGCCAGAAGCTGCTGATCGCAACCGTCGGGTTCTTCCCCATCGCGCCCTGGATCGGGTACTGGTGGGGTCGGTCCATCGCCGAGCTCTTCGGCGTCCGTCGCATCGATCCCAAGTAGCGGATTGCAACCTTCCTGCGGCTGAGGCCGTCTAACCGGGCGACCACCGACAGGACGGGCCCGTGTTCCAGCTACGAAACATCGGGGCGGCATTTGCAGCCCTGTTCGTTTTTTCTCCCCTCGCAGCCCAGGAATCGGCCCAGGAATGGGCCCGCGAATGCGACATCGGCAATCGCCGGAGCGAAAGCCATTGCGAGGTTCGCGAATACACCATCGAGGCCACCGGCTCCCTCCGGGTGGACGCTGCCCCTAACGGCGGCATCCGGGTGTACGCCTGGGACCGCAACGAAGTGAAAGTCGTCGCGAGGGTCGGGGCCTGGGACGATACCAGCGAGGACGCGAAAGAGCTGGCCGCCTCGGTCAAGGTGGAAGCAGGCAGGGGTGACATCCGGGCGAGCGGCCCGAGCACCCGCGGCCGGCGGGGCTGGTTCGTCGAGTACGAGATCTGGACGCCCGGCCGCACCGACCTCCGGCTCTCCTCCACCAACGGAGGGTTGGATGTGGAGGGGATCAGCGGCCGGCTCAACCTCGAGACGACCAACGGCGGGATTCACCTCGATGCCGTGAGCGGTGACGTTGATGCCGAAACCACGAACGGCGGGATCAACGTGATACTGGACGGACGCCAGTGGGAAGGCGCTGGTTTGCGGGCCCACACCACGAACGGCTCGGTCCGCATCAATGTGCCAGAGGGCTTTAACGCCGACCTCGAGGCCTCCACCACCAACGGCGGCATGGACTTCGATTTTCCGGTCACGGTGCAGGGCCGCCTGCACCACCGGATCCGCACCAAACTGGGTGACGGCGGCCCGCTGCTCAGCCTCTCCACGACCAACGGGAGTGTGGCCGTCCGGCGGCGCTGACGCGCCGCCGGAGTCGAAGGCGGTCGAAGGCGGTCGAAGATGGTCGAAGGCAGTAAGCATCTTCGACTATCTTCGACCGTCTCCAACCATCTTCGACGTGTCATGGCCTCCTCCCGCTTCATCCCGCTGACCACCTGGCAGGAGTATCCGACCGGCGAGATGCTGCGCCGGGCCGCAGAGTTTCATCGCGACATCGCGCGTCGGCGCACGGTGCGCCAGTTTTCCGAACGGCCGGTTCCCCGCGAAATCATCGAGCACTGCCTGCGGGCCGCGGGCACGGCGCCGAGCGGGGCCAACCTGCAGCCCTGGCATTTCGTGGTGATCGGCGACTCCGGCATCAAGCACCGGATCCGGTTGGCCGCCGAGCAGGAGGAGCGGGAGTTCTACCACGGCCGGGCGCCGGCTGAGTGGCTGGAGGCGCTCGCGCCGCTCGGGACCGACGAGAACAAGCCGTACCTCGAGGCCGCCCCGTGGCTCATTGCCGTCTTCGGCCAGCGCTATGGGGTGAGCCCCTCAGGCCGGCGGCTGGCGCATTATTACGTGCAGGAGTCGGTGGGCATCGCGACCGGATTGCTTATCGCAGCGCTGCACCACGCGGGGCTGGTGTGCCTGACCCATACGCCCAGCCCGATGGGCTTCCTGAACGAAGTGCTGAACCGCCCCGCGCACGAGCGGCCGTTCCTGCTGCTGGTGACGGGCTATCCCGCGCCCGATGCCCGGGTGCCTGATATTACGAAGAAGCCATTGGAGGAGATTGCCACGTTTCGCTGACGGGTGGGCAGGCGGGCAGGCGGGCAGGCGGGCGGTGCGTCCTTCGACCATCTTCGACTGTCTTCGACGCCGTTACTGCCACCGGAAGATCTTCAGCGCCACCGCAAAGCTCACCACCATCCACACCCCGATGACGGCGAACTCGGGGGCGAGCGCGGCGAGGGTCGCTCCCTCGAGCATGGTCGCCCGCAGCGCATCCACCGCGGCCGTCAGCGGCAGCGCCTGGATGAAGGGCTGCATGGCGTCCGGGAAGTTGGCCGAGTTGAAGAACACCCCCGAGAAGACCCACATCGGCATCATCACGAGGTTCATCAGTCCCGACGCGGCCTCGATGGTCTTGGGACGGGCAGCGATCATGAGACCGAGGCCGCTGAAGGCGAAGGCCGCGAGCAGGCACACGACGGCCAGGGTACCGAGGCTCCCCCGGAGCGGCACCCCGAAGGCCAGCAATCCGAAACCCACCAGCGCCACGACCTCCAGGATCAGCCAGAGCAGGCGCGAGAGCATGAACGAGAGCAGGTACTGGCCTCGGCGCATGGGGGTGGAGATCAGGCGCTTGAGCAGTTTCTTCCGCCGCTGGTCCACCACCGCGAAGCCGACGCCCCAGATGCCGGTCCCCATCAGGTTCATGCCTAACAGCCCCGGCACCAGAAAGTCGATGTAGCGCGAGCCGCGCTCGCGGACCTGTTCCTCCCGCACCGGCACCGGGTCGCTGCGTCCCGCCCCGCGCTGGAGAATGTCGTCCGTCAGCTGCCGGGCCACCCGGGCGTCCGGCCGGGTCTCGTCGAACCGGTAGGTCACGCCGCCGTCGGCCGGAATGGCCAGCAGCGCGATCTTGCCGGTGCGGAGCGCCAGCGCGCTGCCGCTGTCGTCGAGCCGGCGGACCACCAGCCGGGGATCCTGTTCCAGCGACGCGGCCACCGTGTCCGAGCCGGGGCCCTGCAGCACGCCCACCCGGATCTGGTCCTGGGGCCGGGAACGGAAGGCGATGCCGAGACCGGCGGCCAGCAGCATCGGGAAGACGAAGACCCAGAACATCGCCTCGGGCTCGCGCACGAACTCGAGGTAACGGACCAGGGTGAGCCGGGCCAGCGGATGGTCGCGCCAGGAGCGCCGGGTCTCAGCCATCGCGGAGGTGCCTTCCGGTGAGCGAGACGAACACGTCTTCCAGGGTGGGGGCGTGGGTCCGCAGCTCGGTGAGCGGAGCCCCCCGGCCGTCCAGCAGACCCAGGAGCGCCGGCATTACCGTGTGGAGCTCCGCCACCTGGAGCATCCAGCGGCCGTCCT
>DASTEX010000372.1:0-4056 GCA_035709185.1 Gemmatimonadales bacterium | reverse complement strand
CCTTGCACCGCAAAGTCTCTGGTTGCCCGACAGTAAGGCAATCGATGTGCCATGCGGGGAGAGCATACCCCGGGCCAGCGGCGTAACTCGCAGTCAGGGCTCAGGCTGCGCCGGCCCGCCGGGGAAGCTGTTTCGGGGCGGCCACAGGAGGTTCGCTCGGTTCACCCCACGCAAAGCGAAGCAGGCGGGCGCCCACGTCGGCGATGACCGCGGTGGCCTTGCCCAGCGCGAAGCCGATCAGCGTGGGCAGGTCGAGCTGGTCGAGCACCTTGGCATCGGACAGCGCAGCGAGCAGGCTGCCCCGCATGCGGAACAGAACCGGAGCGGATGCCTGGATGGGATTGAACTGCGGATCATACCGCACGCCGATTCCCTCGATCAGCGAGGCGGTCCGTCCGTAATACACGAGGTCGCTCGGCAGACTGATCGGCCAGTCGTAGAGCTCATCCATGATTTCGTGGGTCAGCAGCTCGATCCGTTCTTGCGTGGTGGTCTTGCGCGACCCGAGGTCAACCAGCAGCTTCGCCAGCCGTTCGATCTGGGCCCGGTCGGCGCCGGCCTCCACGATCCCCAGCGCATACATCCCATCGGTCACGCCGACCGGATCGCGACGAAGCGCGGCGAAGGCGGTGTCGACAAGGTGACGCCGGCGTTCGCGTGGCACCGGAATGATGACGCCGAAGTCCAGGACGACCAGGGCGCCGTCGGGCGCCAGCAGCAGGTTGCCGGGATGCGGGTCGGCGTGGAAGACGCCGTGCACCAGCATCATCTGGAGGTAAAGCTCGATCAGGCGCTCCACGATCGTCGATACCCGGAGACCGGCGTGGAGCTTCGACGGATCGAGCGCATCAATCCGGATCCCCTCCATGAACTCGAGCACCAGCACCGTCCGGCCCGATAGCTCGTCGTACACGGCCGGGATCCGCACCCGCCGGTTGCCCGTGAAGTTGCCCCGCACCAGTCGGAGGTTGGCGGCTTCCCGGGTGAAATCCATCTCGTCCCAGACTCGGGCGCTGAACTCCTCCAGCACGGCCTGTCCGCCGCGGGTGTGCGCATTGGGCCACCAGCGGACCAGCCATTGCACCAGCCGCCGCGCCACGGCCAGGTCACGCCGGACCAGGTCCTCCACCCCGGGACGAAGCACCTTCACGGCCACCCGCTGACCGCGGTACCGGGCCTGGTAGACCTGACCCAGCGATCCGGCCGCAATCGGCTCGGGATCGAGCTGCTCGAACACCCCCTCCAGCGGCCGCCGCAGCTCGGCCTCGATGATCTGGCGCACCACCGGGAAGGGGACCGCGGGAACCTGGTCGGTGAGACGGCTGAGCTGGGCCGCGTAAGGCTCCCGCAGCAGATCGGCCCGCCCCGCAAACAGCTGACCGATCTTCACGAACGACGGGCCCAGCCGGGCCAGCGTGGTAACCAACCGTTCAGCGCGGCGCTGATGAAACGCTTCGCGGCGCACCATCGGCTGGCCGCGAACCAGCCACCGGCGGTGATCCCGCAGGAAGCTCAGCACCACGGGGGTGAGGTGGCGGAGGATCACCAGAAAGCGCATCTGCGGAAATCTACGGGGGCGGGCAGTCGGACAGGCGGCTCGGGCAGGCAGGCCCTTAACCCCGGGGCGCTTCTCGCGATTCTCATCCTGTCTTCATCCCCCTGCCGGCATCTTCTGAAAGGATCTTCAGGGAGTGTACAATGCGTCCGGTGTTTGGTCTGCTGGTTGGATTGCTTGCCTCGGCCTGCAGCGGCGTCGGTGCGCCCGTGCCGGTATCGGGCGACACCGGGATTCTGGAGGGCGAGTGGGAAGGAACCTACTCCAGCGACCAGTCGGGGCGGTCAGGTCACATCTTCTTCCGGCTCGATGCGGGCACCGACACGGCCCGGGGTGAGGTTGTGATGTATCCCCCTTCCGCCCAGGGGATTTCTGCGCCGTTTGACCGGTCCGGTCCCCCGGAGATAGACCGTCCCCGCTCGGAGGTGCTGAACATCCGGTTCATCCGCGCCGAGGGCGGCATCGTCAATGGACGGCTGGAGCCGTACCGCGATCCGCAGTGCGGCTGTCAGCTGACTACGGTCTTCCGCGGGATACTGAAAGGAGATACCCTGTCGGGAAGCTTCCGGTCCTGGCACGAAGAAATGCAGCGCTGGACGGAGGGAACCTGGCACACAGTGAGAAAGGCGAAATGATTTCAGATTGCAGAGTGTAGATTGCAGATTGAAGATCTGACTTACTTCAACAATCTGCACTCTACACTCTGCACGCTGCAATTTACTGTCGTAATGCTTCCCTGACTTCCAGATCGGTCGTCTGGGAAAAGTCCAGGTACTCCTGCCCCACCGCCCGGAAGTAGGGCGGCGAGCTGAGGCAGACCAGCTCATCCACCATCGGTCGCAGCATTTCGACCGTCTCCGCCGCTCCCACCGGCACGGCCAATACGATGCGCTTCGGGCCCAGCTGCCTCAGGGAACGAATGGCCGCCACCGCGGTCGATCCGGTGGCCAGTCCATCATCGACCAGCACTACGGTGCGGTCCGTGACATCGACCGGCGGCCGGCCGTCCCGGAAGAGATTCTCCCTCCGCTTGACTTCGTCGAGCTCCTGTTCCACCGCCTGCGTGATGTAGTCCTGGGGAATCTGGAGGGCGGCCGTGATGGTCTCGTCCAGGTGCACGACGCCGGCCGCAACCGCGCCGATGGCGAGTTCCGGATTGAACGGCGCCCCCACCTTGCGGGCCACGATCACATCGAGCGGGGCGTCGAGCGCCCGCGCCACCTCTTCGGCCACGATCACGCCGCCCCGGGGCAGACCCAGCACCACCGGCCGGTCCTCCCGCAGCGCCGCCAGGCGTGACGCCAGCCTGCGTCCTGCATCACGGCGATCGATGAACATGCTTCCTCAAACACCATGGGGAGTCGCGCTGCGACTCCCCCCGGGGATCCCTAGCGGAAGATACCGCTCATGCCGCGTTGCGTCAGTATCGCATTGAAGGCCGCGAGATCGGTCGACAGGAATGCCTCGTATCGCTGGCGGACCGCCTGGAGCTGGGAGCGCAGCTCCGCGTGGACCGCCCGCTGCTGTGCCGTGGGAGCGTAGTCGGAGCTGCCCACGTCGCCCCCGAGATACGCCAGCCGGCCCGCGATCCGCACCGGGAAGCGGATCAGGTCCTGCCCCCTCCCCGTCAGTCGCAGCTCCACCAGCTCCTGTTCCACCGCGATGGCCTTCTGATCGAGCGAGTCGGCCTGGGTCCGCACGGCCGCGCGGACCGTATCATCGCTCAGCGTGATCCGGAGCGCCGCGATCTGGTGGCGGATGTTCTCCAGCGCATTGATCATGTCCGTGGCCGAGACGAGGTCGTCCCGGATCTGCCGCAGCAACTCCATCTGCTGCGCTATCTCGGCCTCGCTCCCGCCCGAGTTGGGGTCCTTCCGGACTTCCAGCGTCTGGGTGTATTCCTTGCCTCCGACCTTGAGCCGCACCGTGTAGCTGCCCGGCGGCGCGAGAATACCGAGCGGGAAGAGGTCGCTGGAACCGCGGCCATCCGGGCCCACGGCAACTTCCGGCGCATGCAGTGGAGGCGTGCGGAGCTTCACCGGCTTGAGGGGATCGTGACGCAGGTCCCACCAGATCCGGTTGAGGCCCGCTTTGCCGGGGCCGGTCAGCTTCCGCACCAGCCCGCCGCTCGAGTCGAGGATTTCCAGCCTGACGGTGTCCTTCGGCTCGGCCTTGAGCCAGTAGTGCAGGGAAGCGCCGTAGGGCGGATTGCTGCCGGCCACCGGATCGTACAGCGGAGCCCAGAGGGGCTCCGCGCTCCGGAAGCGATACGCTGCCCGTGGCGCGAAGAGGGCAGCCTCCTGCGCCGTGATGGTAGGGTTCACCTGCCGGAGCGGGGTGATGTCATCGAGGATCCAGAATCCGCGGCCGTAGGTCGCCAGCACCAGGTCGGAGAAGTGTTCCTGCAGCGCAATACCGTGGACCGGCGCGTGCGGCAGATTGTTCTGGAGCGGCTGCCAGTTTTCCCCATCATCGAACGAGACGTACAGCCCGTTCTCCAG
>DASTEX010000371.1:0-6099 GCA_035709185.1 Gemmatimonadales bacterium | reverse complement strand
AGCGAGGCAACCATGCGGTTTCTCATGATCGTAAAGGCCAGCAAGGAGTCCGAGGCCGGCGTGATGCCGACCGAGCAGGAGCTGGCGGACATGGCGAAGTACAACGAGCAGCTGGTCAAGGCCGGCGCGATGCTGGACGGCGCCGGACTGCATCCTTCGCGCGAGGGAGTGCGGATCAACTTCGACAGCGGCAAGCCCCGGGTGATTGACGGACCGTTCGCCGAGACCAAGGAGCTGATCGCCGGATACTGGCTGGTGCAGTTCAAGTCCAAACAGGAGTGCATCGAGTGGGCCAGGCGGGTGCCGTTCAAGGAGGGCGAGATCGAGATCCGGCAGCTGTTCGAGCTGGAGGAGTTCACGCCGGGCCCGGCCATTGAGCACCACCGGAAGCTCCAGGAATCAATCAAACACGCTTGAGGAGATCTGACGATGCGCTACATGTTCCTGGTGACCCAGACGAAGGGCGGACCGCCCCCGCAGGCGCTGATCGACGCGATGGAAGACGCCCGGAAGGAAGCGGTGGCGTCCGGCGGCATGATTTCAACCGGCGGCCTGGGCCCCGCCGAGCAGAGTGCGCGGGCGACGCTGAAGGGTGGCAGGCTGGCGGTGAAGGACGGCCCGTTCGCCGAGTCCAAGGAGCTGGTCGGGGGCTACGCCATCATGGAGCATCCTACCCGGGAGGCGGCGGTCGAGGCCGGCCGCTGGCTGATGGAGATGCACCAGAAGTACTGGCCGGAATGGGAAGGCTGGGTGGACATCCGCCCGCTGTTCGAGGCGGCCGAAGTCCCCCAGGCGCACTGACCAGCGACGACACGTTCGCCAAGCCGCCGATGGAGTCTGGCGGAGCCCTCGTCAGGTCGTCAATGGCGTCCCCAGAGCTCCCCAGACCCCCCGGAAGAAGGCGGGCAGATCGAGCTCCAGGGCGCTGGAAGCGCCGGGTGGGTGCCAGTGCAATCGCTCATCGAGGACCTCGGGCCGCTCGTCCATGGGCCCCCAGCGCTCGATGGTGCGGGCGTCGAGATCCACGATCCAGTACTCGGGAATGCCGGCACGTTGAAACCGCCGGCGCTTGATGCTGCGATCGGCCCGGGCGGTGGAGGGCGACAGGATTTCAACGATGAGAATCGGACTGGGGAACTTGCGCCAATCGCGGTCGGGAGGCAGGAACGGCACGACAAACACGTCCGGCTGGGAGAGCTGATCGCCGCCCAGGTCCAGGTCGGCCGGGGACACCAGCGGCTCTCCCAGACCGTGGAGCCGAACGTAGGGCGCGATGATCTCGAACAGCCGCACCAGGGCTACCTGGTGAAGGCCCGTCGGCGCCGGGGTCACCAGCAGCTCGCCGTCGAACAACTCGTACCGGTTTCCGTCGTCCGGGAGCGCGAGGACCTCCTCGCGGGTCCAGCGTCTGGCCAGGTCCGGCATACCCATAGGCTACGCTCGGCAGTGAGGGGACGGCAAGCCACCCGCCATTAGTAGCCAGACAGGGCGATTTACCGGTAACCGGAACGCTGCTGTCCTGCTCATTCCTCCGCGCTCGCTGGCGCCGGTGGAGCCCGAACGCTGGCGCAACCCTGAAACCGGCCGCGGTAGCTGGGCGTAGAAGCGGGGGCGTGATCGCTGCCATCCACCGCTACCGCGGGGGTCTGCACCAGCCCCGACACGCCCATCCCACCATGGGCGTCACCATTGTGCTGGCCGGTTCGCTGCACGAGCGGGTGGGGAGCGTCGAAGAGACCGCTCATCCGCTGAGCCTCGTCATCAAGCCGATCGACGTGGAACACGAGAACCGCTTCGGCGGGGCCGGCGTGCAGACCCTCCAGCTGCAGCTCGACCCGGACGAGGCCGCGGATCTGGCGCGGGTCCACGCCTCGATGCGGCGCTGGCGCTGGATCCACTGCGGCCTCTTCGCCCGGCCGTTCCTGACCCTGGCCCGAATCCTGGCCGGGCGCGACCAGCCGGCCATGGAGCTGGCCGCCGCCGACGCGCTCGCCGCGATTGATTTCCCCGAGCCGCTACGCGGCAGCCCGCCGGCGGAGATCCGCCGGGTGAAGAGCCGCCTGGATGATGAAACCCGACCACCGCGAGTGCGCGACCTGGCCCGGGAGGCCGGGATGCATCCGGTTTATCTCGCGCGGCTCTTCCGCCGCTGCTTCGGCACATCCATGGGACAGTACCTCCGGCGCAAGCGGATCCACACCGTCATCGACTGCCTGGGTGAGGACCGCCGCCCACTCTCGAGCGTGGCGCACCAGGCGGGGTTCGCCGATCACGCCCACATGTGCCGCGCCTTCCGGGCCGAGACCGGGATGACCCCCTCGGCGTACCAGCTGCTGCTCGCCCCGTGAGAAGTTGCATCCGTTCAAGACCGGGCCGCCGCCAGGGCCCAGATTGCGGCAGACCCTTCGCGGAGGTCACATGCGGTTTCACCCGGTGCCGCCGGTGTCGGCGCTGTTGCTGACAGGGCTGGCCGCCACTCCCATCGCCGCCCAGCAGCCCGCTTTGCCGATGGCCGCCATCGACAGCGTGGTAGCGCGGCTCTTCGCCCTCGACCTGGCACCCGGACTCGGGGTCGTGGTGGTGCGCGACACCCAGGTCATCTTCATGAAGGGATTCGGCTTCGCCGACCTCGAGGCCCGCCGTCCGTTCACGCCCCAGACGGTGTTCTACGTCGCCTCGACCACCAAGGCGTTCACCGGGCTTGCTGCCGCCATGCTCGACCGGCAGGGAACCTTCCGGCTGGACGCGCCCCTCAGCCGCTACCTTCCCGGGGTCCGGCTGCAATCGCCGCTCGATCCCGACTCGATCACCATCCGGTCGCTGCTCTCGCATACCCATGGCATCGCGAGCGGCCCGGTCTCGCAGCGGCTGGCCTATACCGGCGAGTATCGCGGAAACGAGGAGCTGATCGCCCTGCTCGTCGAGCATAAGCCGCTCGAGTCCCGGGCGTACCAGTACAGCAACATCGGCTACAACGTCGCGACCCTGGCGATGGACAAGGTCACCGGCGAAAGCTGGAAGACCACGCTGGAACGCCTGATCTTCACCCCCCTCGGAATGAAGAACACCAGCGGCAACGTCTCGAAGTTTCCGGCCGACCGGCGGGCGATGCCGTACCGCACCACCCCCGATGGGTTCGAACGGCTCCCCTACGGCAAGGTGGATGCGAACATGCAGTCGGCCGGCGGGTTGGTCACCACGCTGGAAGACGAGGCCCGTTGGCTCGAAGCGCTGCTCAACCAGGGGAAGGTGGACGGCCGCCAGGTGCTTCCGGCGCAAGCGATGCGCGAGGCGCAGACCATCCAGGCCCGGTTCGAGCAGAATGTCCGCGGCATACAGCTCTTCGGCTACGCCCTCGGCTGGAACGTGGGCCACTACCGGGCCGACACGATCTATACCCACGGGGGAGGATTCCCCGGGTTCGTGACCCACGTGTCCTTCATGCCGGGGCGGCGGATCGGCATCGTGACCATGGCGAACTCGGGCAACCTCGGCGGCCCGCTCGTGGAGCTGGTGGCCCGGGGGATCTACGATGCGCTCGCCGGACTGCCTCCGCCCGACGCCGACTCGCTGGCCGTGCTGCGGGCGGAAGCTCAGCGCCAGCGGGAGCGGATCAAGGCGGACCGGGATCGCCGGGCCGCGCGGCCGCAGACCACACCGCTGCCGCTCAGCGCTTATGCGGGAAGATACGAGAATCCCGCCATGGGCTCGCTGGTTCTGACGCTCAATGCCGAGGGCAAGCTGGAGGCGCGGGCGGGCGTCGCCTCGGGCCCGGTGGAGGTATTCGACGGCAGCAAACACCAGCTCCGGATCGAGCTCTTCGGCGGCGGCGAGGTGCTGACGATGGAGGTGGAGGGCGACCGGGTCGTGGCGGCGAAGCTGGGCGAAGCCCGATACCTGAGGACAAAGGACTAAGGACTTAGGACTAAGGACTTAGGACTAAGGACGCCGTGGGTGAGCGGTTACCCCGCGACCGGTGGCCGGCTGTGGAGGTGGCCGCACCGGCCGCCGAGGCAGGGTGACAGATCCTCTCCGCGTCGAGGGGGGCCGGGGCATTCTCATCCCCGCCACACCTCGCGGCAGAGCCGGAGCCAGTTGGCGCCGATCACCTTCTCGATCACCCGGTCCGGGTGGCGCCGCGTCGCGAGCAGATCGGCGATCCGCTCCATCCGCCGCTCGGTGTTGAGCTCGGGGATGTTGAACAGGATCTCGGGATCTTCGGCCGGCGCCGCGATCCCGGCCGCGATTCGGCTCGCGACGAACTGCCGGTGCTTCGCCCAGTATTCCGCCGAGCCGTCGATCGGGGTGATCGAAAGATCGCTCCCGATCCCGACGTGGTCCTCCCCGCACACCTTGAGCGCGTGCTCGATGTGCGCCACCAGGTCGGCGGCAGTCGACACCCGCCCCGGGGACAGAAACCCCACCATATAGATCCCGACGACGCCGCCCCGCTCGGCCATCGCCTTGAGCTCCTCGTCATCCTTGGACCGGGGATGCCGGGCCACCACGTTGCAGCCGGTATGGGTGATGCCCACCGGCGCCTTCGACGCGCGGATCCCTTCCGCCGTGGTCCGCTTGCCGCAGTGCGACAAGTCGACGATGGTGCCCAGCTCGTTGAACCGCTCCACCACTTTCTGGCCGAACCGGCTGAGTCCCCCGTTGCCCGGTTCCAGGCACCCGTCGCCGACCAGGTTGCGGTTGTTGTAAGTGAGCTGTACCACCCGGACGCCCATCTGGTGAAACACATCGATCAGAGTGAGGTCCTGGCCGTACATCGTCGTGTCCTGGAAACCCAGGACGATCCCCACCCGCCGGGTCTTCTTGGCATCGAGCAGCTGGTCGACCGTCCGGACCTGGCGGAAGGTTTCGGCGTAGCGCGACACGTACTCGAGCCACGGCGAGAGCCGGCGCATGGTGCCCTCGAAGTTGCCGCCGCTCACCGTGACGTTCATGGCGGTGATGCCTGAGCGCCGGGCGTTCTCGATCATGGTGGCGTTGAGGGGTGGATTCTCCGGGTAGTTGAAGTACCCGGGACTGCCCAGGAAGTCGATCACCATCGCGTTCTCATAACCGGGCCAGGCCGGTGCCCCGCCGGAAGACCGGAGCGGGCTCAGCCGGAAGCGGCTCCCGAGCGCGGCCGCAGCAGTGACACTGAGAAAGTCGCGACGATCCAGAGACATCATAGTCTCCTCCTGGAGTTCAGACCCCAGTTTGCCGCCGCGACGGCTGGTTGTCCACCTCCCTTCCTATTCGCTCCTCAACGCCTCCACCGGATCCACCCCCGTCGCCCGCCAGGCCGGAAGCCAGCTCGCGAGGAGCAAAGCGCCCGCGCACGCAAAGAGCGCGGCCCCGAAGATCGCCGGCTGGACCGCCGGTGCTCCGTAGAGCTGGGACGCCAGCAGGCGGGTTCCGGCGAATGCCCCCACCAGTCCCAGTGCGAGACCCAGGCCACCGAGCCGCAGTCCATCGCCGAGCACCAGCCGCAACACTCGAGCCCGGTCCGCCCCGAGCGCCATCCGGATTCCCATCTCACGGGTCCGCTGGGCCACGGCGTACGCCAGCACGCCGTAGATCCCGATGGCCGCGAGCGCCAGCGCGATCACCGCGAACGCGCCCACCAGGAGCGCCAGGAACCTGGGCTGGGCCGCGAGGTCGCCCAGCCGGTCCGTCATGGGCCGGACGTCGAACATCGCGACCTGGGGATCGACCGCTCGGAGCGCCTCGCGCGCCGGGCCGGTCAGCGCCGCCGGATTGCCCCGGCCCCGGATTGCCACTGCCTGCATCGGTCCCGGGACCTGGCCCGCCACATGATAGAGCTGGGTCCGTCCCGGATCGACCGGCCCCTGTCGGATGACGTGTTTCACCACCCCGACCACGCTTTTCGGCCCATCGCCTCCCCAGCCGATCTGCTTGCCGAGCGCGCTTTCGCCAGGCCAGTACCGCTTTGCCAGCACCTCGTCCACGATCACGACCGGAGGGCTGCCGCGGCGGTCCTGCTCGCGAAAGAACCGGCCCTCGACCAGCGTCATTCCCATCGCCTCGAAAAAGCCCGGCGACACGCTCAGCTGATCGCCCCACGGACTCTGGTCGGGTGAGGGT
>DASTEX010000370.1:0-2682 GCA_035709185.1 Gemmatimonadales bacterium | reverse complement strand
CGGCATCGCGGAGCGGGACGGCCGCCTGACCCTGGATTTCGAGGATCCCGAAGGCCAGCGGCTCGCCCTGGTGGACGACCAGGGTGCGGGGCAGGCCCATCCCTGGGCGGGGAGCCCGGTGCCCGCCGAGCACCAGGTGCGGGGCCTCGGTCCGATCCTGATGAGCGTGCCGGTTCTCGCGCCCACCGATGCGCTGCTGCGGGGCGCCGCGAACATGCGGCCGGCACGGGAGTATCCCCATCCGCACAACGCCAAACACCTGGTGCATGTGTACGAGATGGGAGCGGGCGGACCGCACGCCGAGCTGCACGTGGCGGTCCAGCCCGATCTGCCGGCGGTGCGTCCCGGCGCCGGTGGGGTACACCACGTGGCCTTTCGCACCCCCGACGCCGACTACGACGACTGGGCCGAGCGGCTGGACACCCTGGGTGTGCCCAACAGCGGAAAAGTGGACCGCTACTGGTTCCGCAGTCTGTATTTCAGGGAGCCCAATGGCGTGTTGTTCGAGATCGCGACCGAAGGGCCGGGGTTCGGAGTGGACGAGGATCCCGAGACCCTGGGGGAGAAGATCGTGCTGCCGCCGTTCCTGGAGCCGCACCGCGAGCCTATCGTGGCCAACCTCAAACCCATCGACTGAGACTTCAATGCAACCGCTCCCTCTGGTCGTCATTGCATCGCTGGTTTCCTTTGCGGCCGGCGCGGGTGTGGTGTGGGCCCGGCAGCAGGTTCCGGGCGCCACCCGACGAGAGCCCCAGTTCGAGAACGAGCACATGCGGGTCTGGAAGTCCGTCATCATGCCGAAGCAGCCGCTCAGCCAGCATCGCCACGATCACGGCCGGGCGCTGATCGCGCTCACCGACGGACAGCTCAAGGTGGTGGACCCGGAGGGCACGGTGATCGACGTCTACAACTGGGAGCGCGGGAAAGCCTACTGGCTCGGCAAGGATCCGCCCGGAAAGACCCACGCCGACATCAACGAGACCGACCGTCCCATCGAGGTCATCGTGGTCGAGCTACGCAAGGACGACTAACCGGCCGACACAATGTGGGCCGGCGACTCGAACGCGACCGTCCCATTCGCCAGCCGGTACGGAGCCAGAGCGGTTTCCGCCTCAGCCAGGATACGCTCGAGGAGCTCGTCCTCCAGGGTGATCCCCACCAGGGGCAGCCAGCCCCGCAGGTCGGCTTCGATCATGGTCCGTATGCTGGGGAAACGCCCCGTTCCCATGTGGCTGGTGATGACGGCGTCAGGAAGGCCAGCCGCTGAGAATAGCCCCGCCAGCTGGCCGGTGTCGCCGAGACAAAATGGAAATCGGAGTGCATCGGCCGCGGCGGGTCCGGCCATCCGTTCGAGCAGCGCGACCTCGGCGGCGTAAGCCGGCGTCCGGTCCAGCGAGTCCCACACCGCTACCGCGAGGCGCCCCCCGGGAGTCAGCACTCGCACCATCTCACGGATTGCCCCCACCCGGTCCGCGAAAAACATGAGGCCGAATTGGCTCACCACGGCGTCGAACGCATCGTCGGCGAAAGGCAGGCTGCCGGCGTCGCCCTGGCGCCACACGATATCGGGCCTCAGTCGCTTGGCAACCGCGAGCATCCCCGGATTGAGGTCCAGGCCGGTCACGCTTCCGGCCGGGCCGACCCGCTCTGCGGCCTCCCGTGCCACCACACCGGTCCCGCAGGCGACATCGAGCACTCGATCGCCGGCTCTCAGCTTGGCCGCCGAGCATACTCGGGGGGCCCACTCCTGAAAGAGGGCCGGTACGAACAGGCTTTCGAACGCCGTCGCGCCATCCACTTGTCGCTGCAACTCGTTCGCGCTCATTGGGCTTCCTCCTGCCTCCGGAATTCCCGGCATTATCGAAGTCCTAGAGAAGATCCTCCATCACCGCCGCGCGCAGCAGCCGGGCGTAGCGGGGGTCTACCGCGAGACCGCGGCGGTCGAAGGGAGGCTCGGTAAGCATCCGGCGCAGCCGGACCGGCCGGTGCTGCCAGGCTCGTTCCACCCAGTCCATCGCCTTGTGCCACTCCCCCAGCGCGGCGTAAGTAATCACGATTTGATCCGCGAGCGTCCGGGTGAGATAGTAGGGCTCGAAGGGATCCTTCTCCTCGGCCTGCTGCAGCAGCTCATCGAGCTCCCGGCGCAGGTCCCGCTGCAGCGCCCCGGACGCACCGATCTCGGCCGCCTCCCGCTCCAGCAGCGCGGCGCGCTCCCCCTGGCCCGCGAGCCGGAGCCGGGAGATCCGGAATTCCACCGCGAGCGCCAGCTCGCCCAGACGGACATGGGCGAGCTCCAGCCGCTCCAGGGCCGGCCCATATCCGGGCTGAAGGCTGATGGCCCGCTTGAGCGCGTCGACCGCCTCGGCATTGCGTCCCGCCGCCAGCAGCGCGTCTCCCAGTCCGTTCCAGACGATGGCCAGATCGGGAGCCCGGGCGGTGGCCGCCCGTGCGATGCGGATCGCCTCGTCGGTCCGGCCCAGGACCTTGTACACCACGCTTTGAAACCGCAGGCCTTCGGCATCCTCGGGATTCAGCGCCATCGAGCGGTCGATATGGCGGGCCGCGGCATGACAATCGTCGTCGTGGTACAGGGCGAGCTTTCCCAGCGAGTTGTGCACCTCGGCGCAGCGGTCATCGGCGGCCAGGGCGTCGAGCAGCAGCTCGCGTCCCTTGACGAACGCC
>DASTEX010000369.1:0-2487 GCA_035709185.1 Gemmatimonadales bacterium | reverse complement strand
CACTCCGGAAGGCCAGGAGGTCGGCTCTGAGAACGGATCTCGGATTCAGGGCTGACGACCAGCGACCAGCGACTAGCGACTAGATTCCTTAATCTCCTTCAGACAGTAACCCCAATGCGCGGCTGCGCCCATATCCTGCTGCTTTCTGCCCTCATCGTTTCTTCCGTTTCCGCTCAGTCCCGCCGCCCGCTGGCGGTCGACGACTACTTCGCCCTCAAGCGGGTCTCCGATCCCCGGATCAGCCCCGACGGGCGCTGGGTGGCGTACACCGTCTCCACCACCACCCTGGCCGAAGACAAGTCCGAGACCAGGATCTGGATGGCGCCGGTGGCAGGGGGCGACCCCATCCCTCTCACCCTGAAGGGCACTTCGGCCTCGAGTCCGCGCTGGAGCCCCGACGGCGCCTGGCTCGGCTTCACCGCGGCCCGGAACGAAGGCGAGAGCCAGGTGTGGCTGCTCAACCGGCTGGGCGGCGAGGCAGAGCAGCTCACCGAGGTGAAACAGGGAGTGGAGGGATTCACCTGGTCGCCCGATGGGGCCAAGCTGGCGCTGCTGGTGAAGGACCCCTCGCCGGAACAGGCGGGGGACAGCAGCTGGATCGGCCTCAAGGCCAAGACACCCCGCCCGGTCGTGATCGACCGGCTCCAGTTCAAGCGCGATTACGCCGGGTACCTCGACCGCAGGCGGACCCACCTCTTCCTGTTCGACGTCAAGTCGAAAAAGCTCACCCAGCTGACCTCGGGCGACTGGGACGATGGGAATCCCGCGTTCAGCCCCGACGGCAAGTGGATCGCCTTCGCCAGCAACCGCGACTCGGTGGACGGCTCGTATAACAGCGACATCTGGGTCGTCTCGACCGATGACACCACCAGGGGCACCAGCACCCAGCGGCTCACCAGCGAGCCGGGACAGGACGCCAGTCCGGCCTGGAGTCCCGACGGCAAGTGGATCGCCTACCGGCGGCAGCCGTCGGGCCAGCCGATCGCGCTGATCTACGATCCCGATCATCTCGCCCTCATTCCGGCCGAGGGCGGAACGCCCCGGCCGCTCACGGCGACACTCGATCGCAACCTGTCGTCGCCCCGCTTCACCGCCGACGGCCAGTACGTTCTGGGCCTGCTGGAATCGAGCGGCGACCAGCACCTGGTCCGGGTGCCGGTGAGCGGCGGCGCGCCGGTGCCGGTGATCGACGGCAACCGGGTGGTCAACTCGTATGACCTGGGCCCGAACGGCGCCATCGTGGCGCTGATCAGCGAGCCGGCCCTGCCTAACGAAGTGTTCGCGGTGGAGTCGTCCGGGGTGCGGCAGCTCACCCATACCAACCGGGAGCTGCTGGCCCAGCTCGACCTGGTGACGCCGGAAGAGCTGACCGCGAAGAGCCGGGATGGAACTCCGGTGGAATACTTCCTGTTCCGGCCCCGCGGCGCGGCAGCGGGAACCCGCCATCCGACCCTGCTCCGGATCCACGGCGGTCCGGTGTCGCAGTACGACAAGTCGTTCAACTTCGACGCCCAGCTCTTTGCGGCCAACGGTTATGCCGTGGTGATGGCCAACCCGCGCGGCTCTTCGGGTTATGGCGCCCGGTATGCCCGGGCCATCTTCGCCGACTGGGGCAACAAGGACTTCGAGGACGTGATGGCCGCGGTGGATCACGCGGTCCAGCAGGGCGTGGCCGACCCCGAGCGGCTGGGCGTGGGCGGCTGGTCCTACGGCGGCATTCTCACCAACTACGTCATCACCAAGTCCAGCCGGTTCAAGGCCGCGATCTCGGGGGCAAGCGAGGCGCTCTACACCTCCAACTATGGCCACGACCACTACCAGTACCTCTGGGAAATCGAGCTGGGCCTGCCGTGGCGGAACCAGAAGGCCTGGGACCGGATCTCACCCTTCTGGTCGGTGGAGAAGATCGTGACCCCGACGCTCTGGATCGGCGGGGCGGTGGACTGGAACGTGCCGATCATCAACTCGGAACAGATGTACCAGGCGATGAAGCGGCTCGGCCGCACCACCGAGCTGGTGGTGTATCCCGGTCAACATCACGGGATTTCGAAGCCATCCTACGTGAAGGATCGGTATATGCGATATCTCGCGTGGTACTCGCGGTTTCTCAATCAGTCGTTAGTCACTGGTCGCTAGTCGCTAGCCCTGACGTTCAGGATCTATCCTCAACGCCGGCATCTCGTTTCGCCGGCTGGCCCCCAGTGGGTCATTCAGAGTCGGCCCGGTAAGGTGATCCTGAAGATCAGGACTAGCGACTAGCGACCAGTGACTAACGACTGAGAGCGCATGCTCCTCCTCGACCCGAACGCCCGCCCCATCATCGCCCATCGCGGGGCGTCGGCCGAAGCGCCCGAGAACACTCTCGAGGCGTTCCGGCTGGGGCTGGAGCAGGGCTGCGACGCGATCGAGCTGGACGTGCGGCTGAGCCGCGACGGCGTTGCGGTGGTCATCCACGATCCCACGCTCATGCGAACCACCGGTCGGCCC
>DASTEX010000368.1:0-4678 GCA_035709185.1 Gemmatimonadales bacterium | reverse complement strand
AGCCGGTCTCTGTGCTGGGGGAAGTCGTAGCCGAAGCGGCCCTTCACACAGGTGGATCCCTGGTTGGGCGTGCGCTCCTCGATCCAGGGAGAAGTCACCCGGACCAGCTCGTTCCCCCGGGTGTGGAGATCGATCTGGCAGCCGACCCCGCAGTAGGGGCACACCGAGCGGACCGTCTGGTCGGGCTGTCGAACCGCCTCGGCGCCGAAGCGGAGCCGCGGCAACACCTCGAAGATGGCATTGGTGGGACAGACCCGGACGCATTCTCCGCACCAGGTGCAGCCGGCGTGGTCGGGATCGCCGTCGCCGCCGACGATGATCTCGGCGTGCTCACCCCGCCGACCGACGTCGAGCACGCCGACCTGCTGGATCTCATCACAGGCGCGGACGCAGCGGGTGCAGAGGATGCAGAGCGACATGTCGTGCTGGATCATGACGTCGCCCGGCCGCTCGTCGCCGTTGCGGAGCCCCAGCTCGCCGCTCCGGGCGCCCGGCACGTCGTATCGCACGACGTACTCCTCGAACTCGTTCCGGGGACGGGCCCGCCCGCCGTTGCCCAGGTATTCCGCGGGATAACGCTCGAGCAGCATCTGGAGCACGTCCCGGCGATTGTCCACCGCCGCGTCCGACTCGGTCTCGACCACCATGCCGTCGGCGGCTCGGGTCGCGCAGGCGGCCAGGAGCTTGGGCTGGCCCTCGACCGAAACCAGGCAGATCCGGCAGCTGCCGACGACGGAGAGCTTGGGGTACCAGCAGAGCGTGGGGACGCTGACGCCCTGGGACCGGGCAACCTCGAGAATGGTCACTCCGGGCTCGAATTCGACGCGGGAGCCGTTCAGCGTGAGGTGAGCCATACCCTTCGACGATAGACCGGGCCGGGGGCCGCTGCAAGGGAGGCGGGCAGTTGGTCGAAGTTGGTCGAAGATGGTCGAAGGTGGTCGAAGGTGGTCGAAGGTGGTCGAAGATGGCCCTCTCAGCCCACCGGGAATCTCTGGTCGAGCTAGCCGTCTTCGACTGCTTTCGACTGTCTTCGACTGTCTTCCCCGAGTTGTGAGAGCCTGAGATGCGGAGCCTGGAAATGCACAGGGCCGGCAGCGGGCCGGCCCTTCTTGCATTCCTGCACCCCTTGATTCGGTCTGTGCAGGTTCCTGCAGCCTGCTACTTCTTCTTGGCCGCTTTCTTCTTGCCGGCCTTCTTCGCTTTACGCTTCGCCATACACTGACCTCCTGTTGGGTTGGACCGTCCGACGATCCTCGTGATCGCCGGGGCAGAACGCGTAACTCACAGCCTCTACGCGATCTGCTGCAATACAATGTTTTAAATATTGCGAAAACGCGCAATACCCTTTCTGGCAAGAATGAAGCCGGAGTTGTCCGTCGGGCGAAAGAAAACGGGGCCGAGTTGTCGTCTCGGCCCCGCTTCAGTCAGGCAGCTCGCTCTTCGGTTCGCCAGCGATCGGCGCCGGCGTCCACTGGAACCCGTTCATGCCAGTGGACCACGTCGGTCTCATCATCCTCGGTCCACATGTAGGCCCAGAAGGCCGTGCGCTCCGGCACGAACGAGCCGTGCTGGATCACGATACCCCGGGCCAGTCGCTTCTCCGCCTGCAACGCCGCTCGCATCTGTTCTCCAATGACCTGGTGAGCCCCGGGGTTCCCCAGCGGTACCGCCCCCGGCCCCCTTTTGGACGAACAGCGGGGCGGTTTCGCCACAACTTCAGTCGAAGACGGCCGAAGACAGTCGAAGGCGGTCGAAGGTGGTCCCATCCCCTCCATGACCTTGCGACCTGCCCAGATACCGTGTGAAAAAGCAAGGCCGGGTGGCGGAACCGTCTTCGACTGTCCTCGACCTACGGTTTCACCATCACGATGCCCCGGCTGCGTGCCGCCTTTCCCCTGCGGGCGGGTGCCCGTGGCTCCCGGTCCCAGTCGGGGTAGTGCGAGAGGTAGCCCTCCGGCGCCGCGCGGCCTTCGCCCGGCACGATGATGTTGACGCCGCCGGGCCGGGTGAGGTTCCGGAGGGCCAGCAGCAGCGCGGCGCGATTGGCGTGGCTCAGCGCGGCGAGGGTCGACGCGTCGGCGACTGCCAGATCGAGCTCGCGATCGAAGGGCGGCAGCCACTCACCCAGCGAGGCAACGTACGCCATGAACTGTCCGGCCAGCGATTCCCCGGCAATCCGGGTCTCCAGTTGTTCCACCACGCCGAGGTCTTCATCCAGGAAGGTGACTTCGGCGTTGTGGGCCGCCAGAAGACAGGCTTCGGCCTGGGCTCCCGCGCCGATCACGATCACGTTGTCCTGGGGTTCGATGCGGGGCAGCAGGTAAGCGACGGCGCCGGCGGGGTCGATGCCCCAGTGAATCGGCTGACGCTGCGCCTCCCGCAGCGCCAGGTACTGTCTGCGCCATTTGTTGTACGATGGCAGGCGGAGCCGCTTCTGGATCAGCCGATCCACCGTTTCCAGCATGAGGACTTCCGTCAGCAGGAACTGATCGGCCGAGCCGGTCTGCAGCTCTCTGGCGGCCTCATCGCCCAGGGCCAGCAGCTCGTCCCGGGCCAGCGTGTTCTTGAAGCCTTCGATGCGCTGGAGCAGATACTCCTGATATTGCTGTTTGAGCGACGGCAGCGGGCGGGCCGGCCGGCGCTGCTCAGTCAGTTGCTGCAGACTCAGCAATCCGGACTCCGGCGTTTTATCAGGGGGAATTTCACCCGTCTAAAGTAGGAAGGCCGCAGGGATAGCGAAAGACGGAATGAGTGCAGACTGCAGAGTGGAGATTGCAGATTGCAGAAGTATTCGGCCGGGCGAGTCCGGCGCGGGCGAGGCCACCCTTCTGCAATCTGCAATCTCCACTCTGCACTCTGCACTTACTCGATCCTCAAAATGGCCCCCTTGAGGTATCCCGTCTCCGGAATGGTCAGCACTTCCGGATGATCGCTTCCCTGGGCGAGCCATTCGGCCAACGCCACCCGGCGGCCGCTATCGCCCGCGGCGCCGGCGAGCATGGCCTCGAAGTCGGGTCGGCGCACGTGGTACGAGCACGACGCGGTCAGCAGATACCCGCCCGGCGCAACCAGCCGCATCGCCCGCCGGTTGATCTCGTGGTATCCCCGGATCGCGGCCGGGACCGCGTCCCGCGACTTGGCAAAGGCCGGAGGATCCACCACCACCAGGTCGAAGCGCTCACGGGCACGATCCATGGCGCGGAGCGTCTCGAACGCGTCTCCGGCTCGCCACTCGATGTTCTCCAGCCGGTTGAGCCGGGCGTTCTCCCGACCGCGGGCCAGCGCCTCGTCACTGACGTCCAGGGCGACCACCGAGCCCGCGCGGGTTGCCAGATGGAGCGCGAAGGAGCCATGATAGGCAAAGCAGTCCAGCGCCCGTTCCCCCGGACGGATGAGCGCCGCAGCCCGGATGCGGTTGGGTCGCTGGTCGAGGAAGGCGCCGGTCTTCTGGCCGGTCCAGGGAGCGGCGTGATAGCGAATGGGCCCCTCCCGGACTTCCACCCACTCGGGCACCGAGCCCCGCACCAGCTCTACCGCTTCCGGCAGGCGTTCGTGCCGGCGGACCGCCACGTCATTGCGGAGCAGAATCCCGTCGGGGGAAATCACTTCCTCGATGGCGTCGAGGATCCACCCCCGCATGGTCTCGAGGCCGGCCGACAGCAGCTGGGCCACGACCCACCGGTCGTAGCGGTCGACCACCAGGGAGGGGAGTCCGTCGCCCTCGGCGTGAACCACCCGATAGGCCGAGGCGTCGATGCCGGCCCGCCGGGCGTGAGCCGCCGCGATCCGTTCCCGCCACCACGCTGCATCCACCGTCCGGTCGCCCGGCTCCAGCAGCCGGAGCGCGATCTCCGAGGCGGGTGAGTACAATGCCTGGCCGATCAGCTTTCCCCGCTCATCCAGCACCCGGGCCAGGCCGGGCTCCGGCGGCGTATCCCTGGTGTCCGAACGGTAGATCCACGGATGGCCGGCGGCCCATCGCGCCGCGCCCCGACGGGAAACCCGGATTGCGGTCGGTATATTCCGCTCACTCATGGGTCCCAATGTAGCGGCCGCCATCCGGCTCATGCTGGTCACCGACGATGTCCTGCTGGCCGGACGCGACCCGGTTGCGCTCTGTCAGGCAGCGGTTCGCGGCGGCGTCACCTCGGTGCAGCTTCGCCTCAAGCAGGCGAGCGCGGCCGAGCTGGTGAACCTGGCCCGCCGGCTGATCGGGGCGCTGCCGGTTCCGGTTCTGATCAACGACCGGGCCGATGCCGCAATCGCCGCCGGCGCCTCCGGCGTGCATCTCGGACCGGAAGACGTCCCGGTGCATCTCATTCGGCGGATCGCGCCACCCGGATTCCTCATCGGCGCCTCGGTCGGCACTCCCGATGAAGTGGAGAACGGTCTGGGAGCGGACTACTGGGGAGTGGGGCCCTGGAGTGCGACCACCACCAAGTCCGCCGGCCCGCCGCTCGGCCCGGATGCTTTTCGGGGGATCGTCCGGCTGGGAGCGGGAAAGCCCTGCATTGCGATCGGTGGGGTTCGTCCGGAGGACGTAGCCGCGGTAGTTGGCGCCGACGGTGCGGGAGTGGCCATCGTGTCGGGAATCCTGGCGGCTCCGGATCCGGAGAAGGCTGCCCGGGAGTATGCAACGGGAATCGCGGGCCTGGTGGCTCGGGATTCGTGACGTTCA
>DASTEX010000367.1:0-2910 GCA_035709185.1 Gemmatimonadales bacterium | reverse complement strand
GCTCGAGGCTGTTGCTGTTGGGGCGCTGGTTGGGCCGGCCGATCTGGAAGAGGAAGCGCCCGTCGTGAGTGAACTTGAGCACCTGAGAGTCCACCCGCGCTGAATCGGCTCCATTCCCGCCGATCCACACGTTGTCCTTGTGGTCGATCGAGATGCCGTGGTTGGAGAGAGGCCAGTCGTAGCCTTCGCCCGGCCCACCCCAGGAATTGACCAGGTTGCCCTCCGGGTCGAACTCCAGGATCGGCGGAGCGGCCAGGCAACACTCCCCGGTCGGTGGGCTGGCCGCGGCCCCGGCCTCGGTGCGCGGGTTGAGGGTCGGCAGGCCCCGATGGATGATGAAGACGTGGTCCTTGGAGTCGACCCCCACTCCGATCGCGGACCCGAGGACCCAATGATTCGGGAGTGGTTTGGGCCACAGCGGATCGACCTCGAACTTCGGCGCCTCTACCATCTGGTCCTGGCTGGCCGCCTGGAGCACGGCCTGACTCAGCCCCAGCACCACAATACCGGCCGCCAGCACCAGGCCGGTCGCCCATTGCCGGGTTCGCGGTTCCATTGCCACTCCCCGGGGAACTGCCCCCGTGTCTGACCGATGACGGAACGTGTATACTCTGCTAACTAATCCCCCGGCCGCCGATCCGTCCAGAGTGCCGAGACTCCATCGTTCGCGCTTTCGCCGCTGCTTGTTCGCCGCCCTGCTTGCGTTGGGGGCAGCGGTCCCCGCCCGCCTCTCGGGGCACGAAATCCCGGCGCGGGTGACGGTGCAGGTCCTGGTCCGGCCGGATGCAACCACCAGGACGCTGCGGCTGCTGGTGCGAGTGCCCCTCGAGGCCATGCGGGATCTGGCGTTCCCGCTTCGAGGACCAGGCTACCTCGACCTTCCCCGTGCCGAGCCCTTGCTCCTTGATGCGGCCCGGCTCTGGATCGCCGGCTCCATCGAGCTCTACGAGAACGGGGCTGCGTTACCGGATGAGCGGATTGGGGCGGCCCGAGTGTCGCTCCCGGCCGACCGCTCCTTCGCCAGCTGGGAAGCGGCCCTGGCGCATGTAACGGGCCCGCCGCTGCCCCCGGAAACCGAGCTGGTCTGGCAGCAGGCGCTGCTCGACGTGGCGCTCGAGGTGCCGGTGAGCTCGGTGGGATCGGATTTTTCGATAGCGCCTCGCCTGGCTCACCTGGGGATCAGGACCACCACCGTGGTACGGTTCCAATCACCCGGCGGCGCCGAGCGCGCGTTCCAGTTCTCGGGTGATCCCGGGCTGGTGCGGCTCGATCCGCGGTGGCACCAGGCCGCGCTCAAATTCGTGCGGCTGGGGTTCCTCCATATCATGGACGGGCTCGATCACCTGCTGTTCCTGCTCTGCCTGGTGGTCCCGTTCCGGAAGGTGCGACCCCTGGTGGCGATCGTGACCTCGTTCACGGTGGCGCACTCGATCACCCTGGCCGCATCGGCCATGGGGCTGGTGCCGCAGGCGCTCTGGTTCCCCTCGCTGATCGAGACCCTGATCGCCCTGTCGATCGTCTGGATGGCCTTCGAGAACATCCTGGGCCCTCGGCTGGAACGCCGCTGGGTGATGGCCTTCGGATTCGGGCTGGTCCATGGCTTCGGGTTTTCGTTCTTCCTGCGTGACTCGCTGCAGTTCGCCGGCGGACACCTCGCTACTTCCCTGGCCGGATTCAATATCGGAGTGGAGCTGGGCCAGCTGCTGATGGTGGCGGCGGCCGTTCCCGCGCTGAGCTGGCTGTTCCGCCGAGTGCCCGAGAAGGCAGCCACCATCCTGCTGTCGGCCGTGGTGGCCCACTCGGGGTGGCACTGGATGCTGGACCGCGGATCCCGCCTCATGGAGTACCAGTTCCAATGGCCCGCCCTGGACCGAGCCCTGCTGGCGAGCCTGATGCGCGGGCTCATGCTGGCTCTGCTGCTGGCCGCGGTAGTCTGGCTCATGTCCGGCGCGGTGCGGCGGTTGATGCGGCCCGAGCGGCGGGGCGAAACCGCGGTGGGCACGGCAGGCTGACCATGCGGGCCACCCGCCGGGCAATCCTGATTGCCGCCTGCCTGCTCGCTGCTGCCAATCGCGGGACCGCGGCGCAGCAGACCGGTGGGGATTCGACCCGTTCCACCGTGGCGGGGGTGTATGCGGCGGAACAGGCAGCGCAGGGGCAGGAGATCTATGAATTGACCTGCCGGAGCTGTCACATCCCCGTCACCCACACCGGCCCGGCGTTCGTCGCCGCGTGGCAGGGCCGTCCCTTGTGGGATCTGTTCCGCTATATCCGCGAGCTGATGCCCAAGAACGATCCCGGGATCCTGTCCCCGCGGGAAACCACCCGGGTGCTTGCCTATCTGCTTCGAATGAACGGCATGCCGCCGGGCAACGACGAGCTGCCCGCCGATTCGACAACCCTCAGCCGGATTCGCATCGAGCTGAAGGGAACTCACCACCCGTGAGCGAGGGGATCGAGCCGTGCAGAAACCGATGACTCCGCGCAGTACCCGCCGAACAACGACTGCAGCCAGGATCGTCCGAGCGCTCTGGGCCATCGGCGGATTGACGGTCGGCATGGTCCAGGGCCAAACGCCACCGTCGGCGCGAGGCAACGTGGCGGGGGAGTGGCGGGTCTGGGGCGCGGACCTGTGGAGCACGCGCTACTCGCCCCTGGATCAGATCAACGCCTCGAACTTCGACTCCCTCACGGTGGCGTGGACCTGGAATGCGGGCGCGTTCGGAGCCGACGAGTACTACCGGACCACGCCGCTCTACGCCAACGGCCGGCTCTTCACCGTCGCCACTACCCGCCGGGTGGCGCTCGCGATCGACCCCGCCACGGGGGAGACCTTGTGGTTGTGGCGCTTGAACGAGGGGATCCGGTGGCAGAAGGCGGCCCGACAGTTCGCGGGGCGGGGGCTGGCCT
>DASTEX010000366.1:0-6882 GCA_035709185.1 Gemmatimonadales bacterium | reverse complement strand
TCGCCGCAGCACTCCGGACCGCGACCGGCGCCGGGGTAGCCGAGGCGTCTGCTCCAGCCGGTCCGGGAAGGGGCCCGGGTTGAAGATCTTGATTCGCATTTTCACCCGGCCGCTCGCCGGACTGGTGTTGCTTCCCGCCCTGCTCGCCGGCTGCCGTTCGTCGGCTGCCGCTCCCGCTGCCGGCCGGACGGTGGGTCGGATCGAGCGGCTGGACCCGAGGCTGGACCAGCTCATCGCGCCCGGGAGCCTCCCGGAAGTGGTCGTCGACGGGAATACCTGGACCGAAGGGCCGCTCTGGGATCCGCGCGAAAACGCGCTGCTCTACTCCGACGTTCCCCGGAACGCCGTGTACCGCTGGCGACCCGCGAGCGGCGTTACCCAGTTCCTGATGCAGAGCGGATACACCGACACGGTCCCCTTTACCGGCGCGGAGCCCGGATCCAACGGGCTCGCCTTCGACCGGGAGGGGCGGCTGCTCATGTGCCAGCACGGCGATCGCCGCGTCGTCCGGCTGGAACCGGATGGCCGGCGGACCGTGCTGGCTGACCGCTACCAGGGCCAGCGGCTCAACAGCCCCAACGACCTGGTGATCGGCCCCAACGGCCAGCTCTACTTCACCGATCCCCCCTTCGGCCTGCCCGGACACTTCAACGACCCGGCGAAGGAATTGCCGTTCCAGGGCGTGTACCGCCTGGGCGCGTCCGGGGAGCTCATGGCCCTGGTCACCGACCTCGAGGCGCCTAACGGGATCGCCTTCTCCCCCGACGGAAGCACGCTCTACGTGAGCAACGCGGTGCCCCACCGGCCGGTCTGGATGGCGTACGAGTTACGGCCCGACGGCAGCGTCGGGACCGGTCGTGTGTTTGCCGAAGCCAGCCAGTGGGTCAACCAGCAGGAGGGCGTTCCCGACGGACTCAAGGTAGATGTGCACGGCAACATCTTTGCGGCCGGACCGGGCGGTGTTCACGTCTTTTCTCCCGATGGCACCCGGCTGGGGCGGATCGAGACCGGGGTCAAGACCGGCAACGTGGCCTGGGGCGACGACGGCAGCACCCTGTATATCGCCGCGAACCACTGGATCCTCAGACTCCGAACCCGGACGAGGGGAATCATTCAGTAAGCGGTGACCGGGCCGGGGCGGGAGTGCTTACTGTTCGTCATGCCTTCGGTCTTGCCTCGAGAACGTCGCGCTGCCGTTGTTTTCATTCTGATTACCGTCGCGCTCGATGTTCTTTCCCTCGGCATCATCATTCCCGTTCTTCCCCGCCTGGTCGAGGGATTCCTCGGCGGCGACACCGAACAGGCCGCCCGGATATACGGGGGGTTCGGCACCGTCTGGGCCTTGGCGCAGTTCCTGTGTTCTCCCATTCTCGGCAGCCTGTCCGATCGGTTCGGCCGCAGGAAAGTCGTCCTGCTGTCCAACTTCGGGCTGGGCCTCGACTACGTGCTCATGGCGCTGGCCCCGACGCTCGGGTGGCTGTTCGCCGGCCGAATCATATCGGGGATCACCTCGGCCAGCTTCTCGACCGCGGGGGCGTATATCGCCGATGTCACGCCGGTCGAGAAGCGGGCGGCCGGGTTCGGCCTGATCGGGGCGGCCTTCGGCGTCGGGTTCGTGCTCGGGCCGGCCCTGGGAGGAGTGCTGGGGGACATCAGCCCGCGGCTCCCCTTCTGGGCCGCGGCGGTTCTTACCCTCGTCAACGCCACGTATGGCCTGTTCATCCTGCCCGAGTCGCTTCCGCCGGAGCGGAGAAGGCCGTTCTCCTGGCGTCGGGCCAATCCGGTCGGGGCCCTGAGACTGCTCAGCCGCCATCCGGAGCTGGCCGGACTCGCGTCGGTGAACTTCATCTACCTGCTGGCCCACCAGGTCCTGCCCAGCGTCTTCGTGCTGTATGCCGGGTACCGCTATGAATGGGGGCCAGGTGAGGTCGGGCTGGTGCTGGCCGGAATCGGTGGACTCAGCGTCATCGTACAGGGCGGCATAGTCCGGCGGGCGGTCCCCCGTTTCGGCGAGCGCCGGACCCTGCTCACCGGCCTGCTGTGCGGCGCCGCCGGATTCGCGATCTATGGCCTGGCACCGACACCGGGAATTCTGCTGATGGGTATGCCGGTCTTTTCCCTGATGGGCCTCTTCGGCCCTTCGGCCCAGGGACTCATGACCCGGCGGGTGGAGCCGGGCGAGCAGGGCCAGCTCCAGGGCGCCAATAGCAGTCTCATGGGCATCGCCGGAATGATCGGGCCGGGAATCTTCTCGCTCACCTTCGCGGCGTTCATTGGACGCCACCGGGACTGGCATCTCCCGGGAGCGCCCTTTCTCCTGGCGGGGGCAATGATGCTGGTAGCGGCGGTGGTTGCGTGGCGAGTGACCATGAACTCACGCCACTATAGCGACATTATCACGACATCATAGCGCCACTCGCCGCTCCAGAAACCCCCGGCTTGGGTCTCGTAAGACATTGCTCCGGCAGGATATTGGCAGACTTGGACGGAACAGAGTCTTGACAGATAATTTTGTCAAGATAATTATGATATTCATGACTTCATCCAACCTCGCCCTGATCAGCCAGGCTCAGCGCGCTGCCGTCGCCCTCGATCCCATCCGGCTTCGGCTGCTCCGGGAGTTGAACCAGCCCGACTCCGCAACGGGACTTTCCCGTCGCCTGGGCATTCCTCGCCAGAAGCTCAACTACCATCTGCGGCTCCTGGAAGAACAGGGACTGGTGGAGCTGGTGGAGGAGCGGAAGCGCCGGAACTGTACCGAGCGGTTCGTACGGGCGGTGGCCGGTTCGTACCTGATCAGCCCCGAGGTACTGGGAGAGATGGGGGCGGATCCTTCGCGGGTGAGCGACCGGACCTCGAGCGCCTACCTGATCGCGGTGGCGGCAAAGCTGATCCGGGAATTGGGTGGTCTCCGGGAGAAGGCCGACACGGCCGGCCGGAAGCTCGCAACCCTGACGGTCCAGACCGACATCCGGTTCGCCACCCCGGCCGACCAGCAACGCTTTGCCGAAGAGGTCACCCGCGAAGTCGCCACCCTTGCCGCCAAGTACCACGATGACCAGGCGCCGGGCGGCCGCCGATTCCGCCTGGTGTGCGGGGCCTATCCCGCACCCAGCGAGGAGAACTCAGCATGAATCCCCTGACTGTGCCCCGGTCGAACGCCCGGGAAGTGGAGCGGGTCTTCACCCTTCAGGCGCCGCCGGAGGCGGTCTGGCGAGCCCTGACCAACGCCGCCGAGCTGATGCGCTGGTTCCCTCCCGAGGCCCGGGTTACTCCGGGTGCGGGCGGCGCCATCTGGATGAAGTGGGCGACGCTGGGATACGAAGCCGAGTCGCCGATCGAGGCCTGGGACCCGGGACGCCACCTGCGATGCACCTTCCCGCTTCATGGCCCGGTACGACTCTCCACCGATTTCTACCTGGAGGGAAACCAGGGCAAGACGATCCTGCGGGTGGTCACCTCGGGCTTCGGTGAAGGCGAGGACTGGGACCAGTGGTTCGACGGAGTCGGCAGCGGCTGGGACTTCGAGCTCCGGAGCCTCAAGCATTACCTCGAGCGGCACCGGGGGGAGGACCGGACGACCCTGGCGGTGCCCGTTGCGATCGACCCGCCGGCGACCCGCGCGTGGGATCGGCTGGCCGGCGGAGCGTCGGCCTGGCTCTCATTCGATGAACCGCCGGTGGAAGGGGCCCGCTATCGGTCCCGCACGGCCACGGGTGAGCTGCTCACCGGCATGGTCGAGCAATGGCACCCGCCTCGGCAAGCGGTGCTCACGGTGGATCAGTTCAACGATGCATTGATGCGGATCGAAGTGGAGCGTCCGGAGGGAGCGATTATCTGGCTGGCCGCCTGGAATGTCGCTGAAGGAGTGCTGAGCGCTCTGGAGACCCGGTGGAAAGCGTCGGTCACCTGACAAATGCAGAGTGCAGATTGCTGGTTGCAGCTTGCAGAACTTGCCGCGGCACCCCCCTCCTGCACTCTGCACTCTGCAATCTGCACTCAGATCCCCTCATCCCTCAGCCCAAGCATCTGCCGCTCGCGTTCGTCAAAGCGCGTCGTCTCCTCGACCGCGTTCTGCTGGGTCGCGAGCGACCCGAGGACCCCGGCCAGGAACGAAAGCGGGATGGTGACCAGGGCGGGATTGCGGAGCGGAAAGAGCGCTTCGGAGCGGCCCATGACGTCCACCTGCACCGTGGGTGAGAGCCAGATCAGCAGCAGCGCCGAGACGGTGCCGATCAGCATGCTGGCCAGGAGACCGGACGTGGTGGCGCGGCGCCAGAACATCGCCAGCAGCAGCGCCGGGAAGTTGGCGCTGGCGGCGATGGCGAAGGCGAGCGACACCATGTACGCCACGTTCTGTCCCTTGAAGGTGATGCCGAGTCCGACCGCAATCACCCCCAGCACGATGGTCGCCACCCGGGCCACCTTGAGCTGCTCCTCGCTCGAAGCGTCGCCGCTCTTCACCACGTTGACCCAGAGATCGTGCGAGAGCGCGGCCGCACCCGAGAGTGTGAGCCCGGCAACGACGGCCAGGATGGTGGCGAAGGCCACCGCCGCGATGAACCCGAGCAGAACCGTCCCGCCCAGGATCTCGGCCAGCAGCGGCGCGGCCATGTTGCCGCCCCGGTCGGCTCCCCGGATGGCATCGGGTCCCACCAGCACCATCGCGCCGAAGCCCAGGATGAAGGTCAGGAGATAGAACGCTCCGATCAGCCCGGTGGCGTAGAAGACCGAGCGCCGGGCCGCCTGGGCATCGGGCACGGTGAAGAAGCGCATCAGGATGTGCGGCAGGCCGGCGGTGCCGAACATCAGCGCCATGCCCAGCGAGACCGCATCGAGCGGGTTGGCGACCAGCCGGCCCGGCGCCAGCACGCCTGCCCCGTAGCGATCGGCCGCGGCGGCAAAGAGTGAGGCGGGGTTGAATCCGAACCGGGCCAGCACCAGCAGCGCCAGCAGCACCGCACCGCTCATCAGCAGCACGGCCTTTACGATCTGCACCCAGGTGGTGGCGATCATACCGCCTGCCAGCACGTAGATGATCATCACCGCGCCGACCACCACGATCGCGATCTCGTAGGGCAGGCCGAACATCAGCCGGATGAGGCCTCCCGCACCGACCATCTGCGCGATGAGGTAGAAGATGACGGTCGCGAGGGTTCCCAACGCGGCGGCCACCCGGAGCGGCGTCTGGCTCCGGTGGAGCGCGACCACGTCGGCGAAGGTGTAGCGCCCCAGGTTGCGGAGCGGCTCCGCCACCAGGAACAACACCACCGGCCATCCCACCAGCCAGCCGGTGGAGTAGATCAGCCCGTCGAATCCGGTGGTCGAGACCAGTCCCGCGATGCCGAGGAATGACGCGGCGCTCATGTAATCCCCGGCGAGCGCGAGGCCGTTCTGGCCGGCGGTGATGGTGCGGCCCGCGGCGTAGAACTGTTCGGTGGTCCGGGTCCGCCGCGCGGCCCACCAGGTGATGCCGAGCGTGGTCACGATGAACAGAAAGAAGAACGCGATGGCGACCGGATTGACCTGGCCCAGAGAGGAGCTCATGCATGCTCTCCCCGGCGGGCCCGGTCGAGGGCCGGGTCGTAGACCCGGTTGGCCCAGCGCACATACACCAGCGTGAGCAGCCAGGCCGCGACGATCACCGCCGCTCCGGCCAGGATGCCGAGGCTCAATCCGGGCGCCACCAGTCGCGCGAGCAACGGCTTGTTGAATGCGATCAGCAGCACGAAGCCGAAGTAGCACAGCACCATCAGCAGCGTCAGACCGAGCGCCACCCGCCAGCGCCGCCGGGCCAGCTGCCGGAGGCTCCTGTGAAGTTCCGACATGTGAGTTTCCGGGTTGCGGGCGGCCGCCGCCGCGCTAGAAGATGAAGGAAGTCCCGGCCCAGAACCGGGTGCCGTCGCCGCCGGTCACCACGTCGGCCAGCACCACGAAACTCCGGTCCGGCAGCGCCATCCACAAGCCGCCCCCGAACCCGTTGTGCCATTTGCGGGAGCTTTCCCCCTCCAGGAACACCCGGCCCGCGTCGGCAATGCCGAGCACGCCGAAGTCCCAGCGCATGACGAACGGCAGGGAGGCCAGCCGGAGCCGGGCATCGAAGTTGGTCCACACCGCCGCGTCGCCGGCGAAACGCTGGGAGGAGAGGCTTCTCACGGTCCGGGAGCCTCCCACATAGGCCGCTTCATGCGCTGGGTAGCGGCCCCAGGTGGTGCGCCCGCTCACTCGCGCGGCCAACGTCAATGGCCGGAGCGGAGTCCAGGCCCCCGAGGCGGATCCCTCCACCGAGCCGAACGCCTCTTCCGCGTCGATCACCGCCGGGTAGGCGGTGGTCGCGAAGCGAAGGTGGATGCCGCGCGAAGGAGCCCGGGGCGAGTCGCGGCTGTCGAACCGGAGCCCCGCGTGCACACCCGCGTGACCGAAGCCGTTTTCGGTCACGCCGTAGGGCTGCTCGATGCTGAGCAGGTTCTCTCCCAGACCAGTGGTAACCATCTTGACGATTGGCCCGATCTCCGCCGTGATCTGCGACGACATCGGGATGACCAGAGTAGGGGCGAAAATCAGGTGCTGCTGGTCGGAGCGGTAGAAGTTCTTGTCTTCGGTCCGCGGGGTCTCGTTCCCGTATCCGTAGTACCGCAGGATCTCGAGCCCCGACGCCTTGGCTTCGACCCGCAAGGTCATCGCCGAGCCGGGGATGTGATACTCGCCCGTCAGTTCCACGCCGAACGACGCCGGTGACGTGGCGTAGCCCGCGCGCAACGAGACCCGCCGCCGCCAGGGATCGGACGCGGGATCATACGTGGTCTGGAGCACGCCTCCGCCGACCAGGAGTCCCAGATCGGAGCTGAACCCGAGCCACGGCAGGAAGCTGTATCGGGTGCT
>DASTEX010000365.1:0-7027 GCA_035709185.1 Gemmatimonadales bacterium | reverse complement strand
AGTCGCCGCTGGGGAATCAGGGCTCAGGCGGCAATCACCGGATCGCCGGATCGCTGGATCGCAGGGCAAAGCTAACCTATTGAAAATTCGTCGCTTCCGGTGTTTCTTCCAAGCTGGAAGGGAGTCGCGAAACCATGACTGCAACGCCTGTCGCCCTGCCGGCGGATGATCCGGCCAGATTGGCCGAATTCGAGGCCCGGGTTGCCCGGGGCGTGACCATCGAGCCCAAGGACTGGATGCCCGAGCGGTACCGGAAACAGCTCATCCGGATGATGTCGCAGCATGCCCATTCCGAGATCATCGGCATGCTGCCCGAGGGCAACTGGATTACCCGCGCTCCGTCGCTCCGGCGGAAGATCACCCTGCTTTCCAAGGTCCAGGACGAGGCCGGCCACGGCCTGTACATCTACTGCGGGACCGAGACCCTGGGGGTGGACCGGAGCGAGCTGAGCGCTCAGCTGCTCACCGGCAAGGCCAAATATTCCAGCATCTTCAACTATCCAACCCTCACCTGGGCCGACATGGGGGCCATCGGCTGGCTGGTGGACGGTGCGGCCATCGTCAATCAGACCATGCTGGCGAAGGCGTCCTACGGTCCCTACGCCCGGGCCATGCTCCGGATCTGCAAGGAAGAGAACTTCCACAAGCGGCAGGGCTACGAGATCATGGCCACGCTGGCCGCAGGGACGCCGGCCCAGAAGCTGATGGCCCAGGACGCGCTCGACCGCTGGTGGTGGCCGTCCCTCATGATGTTCGGCCCCAGCGACAAGGATTCCCCCAACAGCGCTGAGCTGATCCGGTGGGGCGTCAAGAAGAAGACCAACGATGAGCTGCGGCAGCGTTTCATCGATCTGACCGTGCCCCAGGCCGAGGCCATCGGGCTCAAGATTCCCGATCCTGAGCTGCGGTACGACCCGGACTCGAAGCACTGGATTTCCGGGCCGATCAACTGGGACGAGTTCTACCAGGTGATCAGCGGCAACGGTCCCTGCAATCGCGAGCGGCTGGGTGCGCGACAGGCGGCCTATGAGAACGGCGCCTGGGTGCGCGAGGCGGCGGATGCCTATGCGGGGAAGCACTCCGCGCGGAGTGCGGCATGATAGCGGACGGACGGTCTGACGGTCCGACGGTCGGTGAGTGGCCATTGTGGGAGGTGTTTACCCAGCCCCCGGGCGGCGGGCCTCATGAACACGCCGGTTCGGTGCACGCACCGGATGCCGAGCTGGCGCTTCAGAACGCACGCGACGCGTACACCCGGCGGGGCGAGGCCGTGAGCATCTGGGTGGTGCCCGCCGCGGCCATCACCGCCTCCAGTCCTTCCGACGCGGGTCCCTTTTTCGATCCCGGCAACGACAAACCGTACCGGCATCCGCAGTTCTACAAGACGCCGCGGGGAGTGAAGGTCTTTTGACAGACGGACCGGCGGGCGGGCGGGCAGGCGGGCAGCAGTTGTTCGAATACCTGTTGCGGCTCGGGGACGACCGCCTGGTGCTCGGCCACCGGTTGTCAGAGTGGAGCGGCCACGGGCCCATCCTCGAGGAAGACATCGCGCTCGCCAACATCGCCCTCGACTGCCTGGGCCAGGCTACGCTGCTGCTCAAGCTGGCGGGCCAGGTGGAAGGCGCCGGGCGGGACGAGGACGGGCTGGCGTACTGGCGGGACGAGCGGCAGTTCCGGAATCTCCAGATGCTGGAGCTCCCCAAGGGCGACTTTGGTTTCACCATCGTTCGCCAGTTCCTCTTCACCGGGTTCGCGTCGCTGCAGCTCGACCGGTTAGCCGGGTCGAGCCACGCCGAGCTGGCCGGGATCGCGGGGAAAGCGGTGAAGGAGTCGCGTTACCACCTGCGCCACAGCGCGGAGTGGGTGCTGCGGCTGGGTGACGGAACCGAGGAGAGTCACGCCCGAGTCCAGGCGGCGCTCGACGAGCTCTGGCCCTTCACCGGCGAGCTGTTCTACCAGGATGAGGTGGACCGGGTGCTTGGCGAAGTCGGCATCGCGCCCGATCTGGAGCAGCTCAGGCCGCAATGGGAGGCGATGCTACGGGAGCACCTGGCCCGGGCCACGCTCACGATTCCTTCGATGCCGATGCGCATGACCGGCGGGCGAATCGGGCGGCACACCGAGCACCTGGGTCACATGCTGGCGGAAATGCAGATCGTGGCGCGGAGCCATCCGGGGGCAAAATGGTGAGGGTCGGACGGTCTGACGGGCAGGCGGGCAGTCGGGCCGGCGGGCCGGCGGGCAGTACTCTACCCGCCACGTCCGACGCCGTACTTGAGTTGCTTCAGACCGTTATGGACCCGGAGGTCCCCGTCCTTTCTGTGGTGGAACTCGGAGTCGTGCGCGGGGCCGAGGTCGAGGGCAAGCGGGTCACCGTCACCATCACCCCCACCTACAGTGGCTGTCCCGCGCTGCAGGTAATGGAGCAGGAGATCACTGCCGCGCTCGAGCGCTCCGGGTTCGACGAAGTGACAGTGAAGACGGTGTATTCGCCGGCGTGGACCACGGACTGGATTCCCGAACCGGCGCGCGAGAAGCTCCGGGCCTACGGGATTGCGCCGCCCGGGGCGGCCGGCGGTACCGAGCTGGTGACGCTGGGTCCTACCGTGCGAACTGTGAACTGTCCCTTCTGCGGCTCCTCCAATACCACCCGTAAAAGCGAATTCGGAGCGACGGCGTGCAAGTCACTGCACGTCTGCCATTCCTGCCGTCAGCCATTCGAGCATTTCAAGGCCTTTTGACTACAGGACTAAGGACTTGGGACTTAGGACTTAGAGGGGTAATTGGGGTCAGACTCCAATTACCCCGACCCACTTCGGTTGGGGCCACGGCCATGGGTAATTGGAGTCTGACCCCAATTACCGCCACGTGCTGGTTGAATGGAAGAGATTTGAGTGCGTGATCTCGTGGTGTAATAGCCAGCGTTTCCGTTCCAATCCTCCACCGTACCCCACCAGCGATCCATCGGCGCCGATCACCCGGTGACAGGGGATGACGATCGAGAGGGGATTCCGCCCGTTGGCCAGGCCCACGGCGCGGGTCTTCTTCGCATCGCCCAGGCGGCGGGCCAGGTCGACGTAGCTCCGGGTTCCTCCGTAGGGGATCTCCTGCAACGCGTGCCACACTGCGCGCTGGAATTCGGTGCCCACCGGCTCGAGTGGCAGCCGGAACTCGGTGAGCGTGCCCTCGAAATACGCGCCCAGCTGGCGGGCCGCCTCGAGCAGGACCGGGTCGGTCCCGTGATCGGTCTCGGGCCACTCCTCCGGACCATACTGGTGGGGCGAGAGGAATACTCCGGTCAGCGCCCGTCCGGTCCCGATCAGGCGCAGCGGACCGACCGGGCTGTCGATCTCAATCCACATTGCCGTTAGCCGTTAGCCGTTAGCCGTGGCACGTTAGACGGCCTGGATCCGAGGTGCCGGCATCGCAACACTTCTGCATTCTCCACTCTGCATTCTGCACTCTGCATTCGGGTTCGTCCCTTCACCCTGTCCCGTTCCTAAGTCCAGTGTTCGAGTGTCTCCACCCACCGGGTCAGAAACGCGTTGGCGGTGAACCCGTCCAGCACCCGGTGATCGATCGTCAGCGTCACATAGACCATCGGCCGGGCGACCACTTCAGCATCCACTACGACCGGGCGCTGCTGGAGTTTGCCGACGCCCAGGATGGCCGATTGCGGCTGGTTGATCACGATCGGCGCGGCCAGCAGGCTCCCGCTCACGCCGTGATTGGAGATGGTGAAGGTGCCGTCCTGCACGTCGTGCGGCGTGAGACCGCTGTGGCGGGCCCGCTCGGTCAGATCGTGGATCCTGCGCGCCGTGGCTTCGAGGTCCAGGTCCTGGGCTTTCCGCAGGACCGGCACGATCAGTCCGCCGCCGCCCAGCGCCGTGGCGATGCCGATGTTCACGTCCTCCCACAGCTCGAGGGCATCGTCGTGCCAGCGGCTGTTGGCCTCAGGCACCGCGCGGATGGCTTCCACCGTGGCCCGGACGAAGTATGCCGTCAGCGTGAGCTTGTTGCCGGAAGACTCGAACGCGGCCTTGTGCGCCTCGCGGTGGCGCAACACGGCGCCCAGGTCGGCCTCGAATACCGAGGTGACGTGCGGCGCCGCCTGCATGCTCCGCACCATGTGCTCGGCGATGCTCTTCCGCATGACGCTGTGGGGCTTGCGAACCGACGGAATTACTGAAGATCGGGCCGGCGGGCGGCCGGTCGGGCGGGCGGCGACTGCCGCTTCCACGTCCTGCACCGTTATCCGGCCGCCCTTGCCGCTGCCCTTGATCTCCGAGGCTTCCAGGCCGTGCTCCTTGAGCAGCCGCCGCACAGCCGGGCTCAGCTCCGCCACCTCAGCGCCCCCCCCGGTCCCGCTGCCGGCCGGGGCGGACTTCTGGCCCGACTCCGCGATCGGACCGGCTGCCGCCGGTGAGACCGCGTCGGTCGCGTCGGTGGTGATCCGGCCGAGGACTTCGCCCGGTTCCACCGGGTCGCCTTCGTTCTTGAGGATTTCGGCGAGCACGCCGCCCGCGGTGGCGGCGATCTCGACCGTCACCTTGTCGGTGGTGATCTCGAGCAGCGGATCGTTCAGCTCGACCCGGTCACCCACCGACTTGAACCACTTGCCGACGGTGTTGGTGGTGCCTTCGGTCTGATCAGACGGCAGGACTATGTCGATCATTCGGCATTCCCGGATAAGTCGAAGATGGTCGAAGGCGGTCGAAGATGGTCGAAGATGGCAACCGCCTTCGACTGCCTTCGACCATCTCCGACCGGTTTCAGAATTCCACCATCTCCGTCACGACTTCCGCAATCTCTTCCACCTGTGGCAGGATCGCGTTCATCAATCCCACGTTGTACGGCGTCGGCACGTCGGGGATCGCCATCCGGCGGATCGGGGCGTCGAGATTCAGGAAGGCCTCCTGGGCCACCATCGCCGCCACTTCGGCACCGAAACCGGCCGTGAGCAGGTCTTCGTGCACGATCAGACACCGCCGAGTCTTCCTGACGGAGGCCAGAACGGCATGGCGGTCCCACGGCGCGATGGTCCTGAGGTCCAGTACTTCAACCGACTGTCCGCTCCGTCTGGCGGCCGCCTCGCAGCGTTCCACCATCGCACCCCAGGTGACAATCGTGAGGCGGTCGCCCGCCAGTATGGTGCGCGCCCGGCCGAAGGGCACCACGAATTCGTCCCCCGGATACGGCCGGCGGGCCCAGGTGCCGTCCAGTAGCGCGCGGTGCTCGAAGTAGATGGTGGGCTCGTTGCCCCGGAGAGCACTCCGGAGCAGGCCCACCGCGTCCTCGGCATTGGAGGGGATTGCCACCTGCCACCCGGTGGCGTGGGCCCACATCACTTCGCCACAGACGCTGTGCCAGGGATCGCCGCACTTCGGGGCGTAACCACCGGGCAGACGCACCACGATGGGCGCTGCCCAGCGGTTGGCCGTACGCCATCGCAAGGTGCCGCAGTTGTTGAGCTGCTCGGTGGCAGGGTCGGCGTATTTGCGAAACTGGATCTCGGGGACCGGCATCAGGCCGCAGAGCGCCATGCCGACCGATCGGCCGATGATTCCTTCCTCCGACAGGCTGGTGTCGAAGACCCGGTGCTCGCCGAACGCTTCCTGCAATCCCAGCGTCGCGGCATGCACGCCACCCTTGGGGCCCACGTCCTCGCCGAAGATCAGCACCCTGGGATTGGTCTTGAGCTCGTGCTCCAGCGTGCGCCGGACGGCGGTGAGCAGGTTGATCCGGGCGCCTTCGGGCCGCGGGGTCTCCGAGGTGGGGGGAAACTCGTGACCCTCCGGCGCCAGCCCGCCCCGCTGCTGGAGCTCCGGCTCTCCTGCCGCGGTTCGCTCGGTGTAGCGGTAGCGGGTGACCGTGGAGCGGTCCGGCTCGGGGCGGGCCAGGGCACCGGCGAGCGCCTGGTCGATGTCGGCCGCCGCCTGCTCCTCCACCTCGGCGATTTCCTTCTCGGTGAGAACCCCATCCCGCAGGAAGGCAAACAGTTTCGCCAGCGGATCGGACGCGCGTTCGCGCTCCAGCAGCTCGGCGGGCTTGTAGGCCTGGGTGTCCTGGCCCGAATGGCCCGAAAGCCGGGGAACCGTCAGCCGGACCAGCGCGGCTCCCTTTCCGGAACGCGCGTGGGCCACCACGTCACTGATCAGGTTGGCCGCTTCGGCCGGGTTGGTGCCGTCGCCGTCCCGGACCAGCAGATTGGCGAACGAGGCCAGGTTGGCGGCGATGTTGCCGCCGGGGGTCTGGAAACTGGAGGGAACCGAGATCCCGTAGCCGTTGTCTTCAATGTAGAACACCATCGGCAGCCGGAGCGTCGTGGCGATGGTGAGTGAGGACCAGAAGCCGCTGGTAGCGACCGACGCCTCTCCGCCTAACACCACCCCGATGGCGCCCCGGTATTCGGCTTCCTGCAGCACGTCCCGCCGGTAGGTGATGGCCTGGGCCCATCCGGCACAGGGGGTATACTGCGAGCCCACGTCGCCCGACATGGGGAGCACGACGGGGCCGGGGCGGGCTGGGAGGTTGCAGACCACGCCAATGTCGCGGCCGTTGCTGAAGCCGCCCGACTTGCCCATGGGCCCGGCAAAGCCGTCCTCCAGCGAGAGCCCCAGGGCCAGCAGCAGCGGCCGGGAGCGGTAATACGCGCCGGCGGCGTCGTGCGGATGCGTGAGGTGCTGGGCCAGGATCGCCTGAGCGACGTCGTGGCCCCGGGCGGAGAACTGGTAGAGCACCTTCTTCTCCGGCACCAGCCGGTTCTCCTCGATGTCGTCCATCCTCCGGGATGCCAGCGTGATGTAGAGCACCCGGCGCCAGTCGATGGCGACGTCACCCGCGAGCGTCCTTTCCTGGGCTACTGTCATTCCTGCCTCTCATTCAGCGATTTAGCGATTTAGCGACTTGACGATTCAGGCGGCCAGTTACCGAGGCAATGGATAAATCGTCAAATCGCTAAATCGCTGAATGGCTGTCGGGTGTGCCAATCGGTTTCCCGCTGCAGCCACGCGCCGGCCGCCAGTAC
>DASTEX010000364.1:0-8682 GCA_035709185.1 Gemmatimonadales bacterium | reverse complement strand
AGCCGTTAGCCGTTAGCCGTTAGCCGTTAGCCGTTAGCCGTTAGCCGTTAGCCGTTAGCCGTTAGCCGTTTCGAATCTGAGCTTTACCGGCTCGAAATCCCTGCAAAGTCAAGTCCTGCAATAGATTGCTGGAAAATCCTGGCAAACTGCTAGAAGCCACTCTCAAGACAGCGTTACAACACCATCTCGTCACGGGATGATTCCAGGTCCCTGTCACATGGCCCTTGGAGGGCTCTCCAAGCCACGAACCCGGTCTGGATCGGGTTTCCGGGTGCGGTGCGAGGGAGGCTGGGCCCAGGAGCCGCAGAGGCTGTTATCATCGGCTCGCCCGCCCGCTGATGCCCGACAGGTTCGGTGCAAATGTGGATTCACATTTCCACAAGATGTGCCGACCCGGCCGAATCGACTGTCAGTGCACCAGTTCCGCGTCCACATTTTCCACCTTTTGAAATCGCGTAACCCGAATAAAATCAGGCACTTGCGCCATTTCTGGCGGACCGTATCTTAGGGTCCACGAGGGCGGTTGAAACAGAACTCATCAGGGGCTGTTTCGATCATCTTCGGTCCGGAAAGAGCGTCGGGGGAGGGACCAAGGATGCCTTGTGCATCAGGGGTACCGTCGATCCCGGTGGCCACTCAGTCCGGGCAGTTGGAGCCAGTCGCGTGCTCCAGCCACCCCGATTTTGCGCCTCGGGGTGCAGTGCGGAAGGTCGGTCCGCGACCCGACCAGACCCGCAGCGCTCGCACGGATGAACCAGGTGGGCCGGCCAGCCGGCCTGGGGATCGAAAGCTGAAGCTCCAGTTCGCCATACCGGATGGTAAATCAGCTACCGGAGGCAGACAGGAAGAAGAACGGCGGCATAAGCTCCGACTTCAGCTGGTCCGTGTGCGGGACGGCCGTTGCAGCCGAAAGGCTGGACGGCCGTCCCTTTTTCTGGTGTCTGAAATGGGAGCATGACTTCCTTCTGGCCGAGTTGAGCGACCGGTTGTAGTTTCCGACACATGGCCGGGCTCTCCATACTGGTGGTCTCCCAAGACCCCACGCGTGCCCGCGATATCGCGGATGCCCTTCGGCAGGGGGGGCATTCGGCCGTGGTGCAGTCGGACGCCGCCGCCGCCGCCGCCGATCTCAGCGCCGCCGGTCTCGAAGCAACCGTGATCGATCTCAACCTGCCGGGGCTCGACCGGACCCAGCTGGGCAAGTCGCTTTCTCCCGAAGCCCCCAACGTGCCGCCCGAACCGCTGGAAGCGGTAGAGCGGCGACATATCCTCGCCACGTTGCTGTACACCGGTGGTAACAAGCGCCGGGCGGCCCACCTGCTGGGAATCGCCCGTTCGACGCTGATCCAGAAAGTTCGGCGGTACGAACTCAAGCTTCCCGAGGCCCCCGGCGAATGACGCCGGCCGGGCGCACCGCGCTCGGCGTGGTGCTTCTCTTCGCGGCCGCTTCGGCCGCGGCTCAGCGGACGTTCCCGATGGCTCGCGTGCTTTCCGGTACCTTGAGCTTCGATGCCCAGGCCACGCTGGGTGAATTCACCGGGACCACCGATTCCGTCACCGGCGAGATGATCGCGGCAGGCGAGCTGCGCGAGGTGCGCGGCTGGGTCGAGGCCCCGGTTTCCTCGCTCAAGACCGGCAACGGGCTGCGCGACAAGGACCTCAACAAGACCATGGAGACGGAGACCCACCCCACCATGCGGTTCGACCTCGAGGGGGTGAGCGTCCAGTCGGAGGCGGCCGACTCGGCAGCCGTGACGCTGTTCGGGCGATTCACCATCCACGGCGTGACCCGTGAGCTGGTGGTCCCGGCAGTGGTGCGATATGAGAGTGACCGGATCCGGCTTCGCAGCGACTTCCCAATGAACGTCCGCGACTACAACGTTACCCGCCTCTCCCGCATGCTCGGGGCGTTCAAGATGAATCCCAACATCACGGTGCACGTGGACCTGGTTTTCGCGCCCGGCGCGGGCGCGTCACCCGGAGCCGCCCCAGCCGGGACGCCAGCACGATTCGAGTAATCCCTCCGCGAGACAACACGTAGCTGCCGTTCGCCACGCCGAGGGTGATGCCCGCCGGCGAGAAGACTACGCGCGCGGGTCCGCTCAGGGAGACGCCATCAGCAGCCGGGCCGGCGATATGCCACACCAGGGTCGAATCTCCGTTGTGCAATCGCCACACTTCTGCACGATCGGGCGCGATCCGGAGCAGCGCGGGGCCGTGGTGCTGCAGCGCCGCCAGCCGGGCGCGGTGATACGCCAGAAACATTCCCTGCGTGTGACGTTGAACCAGGATCCGATCGCGCCAGTGCACCGCGCGAGGGATTCCCAGGCCGGAGAGCAGGCCTATGATGACGAGTGCCGCTGCGACTTCGAGGAGCGTGGCGCCGCGCATGAGGACAATGTGAACGCCGTGTGCAAAACATGTGTGATCCCGATCGCGCGAATACACGATTCACCAACGCGGCCGGGACACTCTCAGCGTACATTTTCAGTGCCCGTTCGGTGACTTGGAACTGACCTCTGGCGCGAGCGCCGTCTCCTGGTCAATTTGAGGGCCGACACCGATGACAATCCCCCTCGTCACCTCCGCGCCCGCCGCGCGCGACACGCTGCAAACTCTCCGCGCGTATCACGCGCTCGCACCCTGGAGTCTACGAGATCTCGCCGCGCTCACCGGCACGCTGCTGGAAGCTTCGGGTGTTGTCCCGGTCAACGTGGCGGCGCGGGCCCGCCCGACCGAACGTACCATTCGCTTCTACGTGATGAAGGGGCTGGTCGATCCACCGGAGGGACGCGGCACCGCCGCGGTCTACCGCTATCGCCATCTGCTCCAGGTGCTCGGCATCAAGCTGCGTCAAATGGATGGCGCGTCCCTGGAAACGCTCTCCCGGGAATTCGCCGACGTTACCGGCGATGTGCTCGAGCGCAGGGTGGCCACCGCCCTCGGTCCCGGCGTGCCCGCGCCCGATGAGCTGGGCGCGCTGGAGGGCATTCTGCCCGCCCGCGGGCGCTCGGCGCGGGCCATGCGTCCCCGGATGGCGGAAGCGGCGGCCTCCTCCCAGGCGCGCAGCAGCCTGCTTCGCCGCATCGTCATTGCCCCGGGCGCGGAGTTGATCCTCGAGGCCGGCCATCCCCTGTTCCGGCATGTCGGCTCCGAAGAAGTGATCGCCCGCGTGGTCCTGGAGGCGCTCGAAGGCGCCTCGGAAGACCTGTCTCCCGGCCGGTAACCTCTCCTCCCCGGAGGTCTGCATGGGTTTCGTGCTGCTCGCCGTTCTGGCGCTGGTCGCCGTGTGGGTCATCGGTGCCTACAACGGCCTGATCGCGCTCCAGAACCAGGTGGCCAACACCTGGAAGCAGATCGACGTCCAGCTGAAGCGGCGTCACGACCTGATCCCCAACCTGGTCAACGCCGTGAAGGGGGCCATGGAGCACGAACGGGGCACGCTCGAGGCCGTCATCTCGGCCCGCAACAAGGCGGTGGCAGCCCAGGGCGTTGCCGCCACCGCCAAAGCCGAAGGGGAGCTCACCGCCGCGCTGGGGCGGCTCTTCGCTCTGGCCGAGGCCTATCCGCAAATCCAGGCGACCGGCAACGTCCGGGAGCTCCAGGAGGAACTCGCGAGCACGGAGAACCGGGTGGCCTACTCCCGCCAGCTCTACAACGACGTCGCCACCCAGTACAACACCAAGCAGGCCCAGTTCCCCACCAACCTCATCGCCGGTCTGGCCAAGGCCACCCCGGCCGAGCTGTGGCAGATTGACGACGCGGCCGAACGGGCGGTGCCCAAGGTCGACCTGTCGGCCCGGCCTCCCGCTCCGCCGGCGTGAGCCAGGTCAATCTCTTCGCACAACAGGAGAAGAATCGCCGGCTCTCGGTCTATCTTGTGGCCGGCTTTGTGTTGTTCTTCGCGTGGCTCGGTTTCGGAGGAGACCTGAGCTGGTACCTGGCCACGCGGGACCAGCCACCCACCACCTACCACCACGCGGTTCCGTTCATCGGGCTGATCACCACCACGGTGGCGGCCTTGATGGCGTGGTACTCCTGGCGCCACGGTCCCGATCGGGTCCTGGCGGCCACCGGCGCGTCGGAACTGCTCAATCCGGGCACCGAGGAACAGCAGCGTCTCACCAACGTGGTGGAGGAAATGGCCATTGCGTCCGGGCTTCCCCGTCCCCGGATCTGGATCGTGCCCGATGCCGATCCCAACGCCTTCGCCACCGGGCGTGATCCCGCCACCGCGCACGTGGCCGTCACGGAAGGGCTGCTCCAGCGGCTCAACCGGGATGAGCTCCAGGCGGTCGTGGCGCACGAAATGGCGCACATCCAGAACCTGGACGTGCGCCTGATGACCCTGCTGGCCGCCACGGTCGGCACCATCGTCCTCATGTCCGACATCATGAAGCGATGGTTGCGTCATGGGGTTGGGCGCGGCGGCCGCGGGCGCAAGGGGAACAATCCCCTGGCGCTGGTCGTGCTGGTGGCCTGGGTCATCTCGCTGATCCTGGCGCCGCTGGTGGCGCGTCTGCTGGCGATGAGTGTCAGCCGGACCCGCGAGTTTCTGGCCGATGCCACCGCGGCGCAGTTCACCCGGAATCCTGCCGCCCTGGCAGATGCGCTCGAAAAGATCGATGGCGCGAGCGGGGCCACTCACGCCATCGCAAGGGGCGCGGCCCACATGTGCATCGTGGATCCGGGGGAGCGGCGGCTGAACGGCGAGCGGGCCAGCATCTTCGCATCCCACCCTCCGATCCGGGCGCGGATCGCGCGGCTCAGAGCAATGGCCTATCAAAGGACTCAGGACTAAGGACTTAGGACTAAGCCGCTCCTTGCGGTCCCAAAAGGCGTCGGACTTTGACCCGGTACTTCTCTTAGTCCTGAGTCCTCAGTCCTGAGACCTTTTGTCCTGCAGCACTTCCATAATGTCCGTCACCAATGTCGCCGGATCGAACGGCAGGGCGACCACATGGTCGGCACCGGCGGCCTTCGCTGCCGTGTCTTCTCCCCCGAGTGCTACGACGGCATAGCCATGTCCGGCGGCGGAAGCAAAGCCACCCAGGGCCGCGCCGTCGACTTCCGACGGCAGCATGACCAGGCGGATCCCCTGGTCGCCGGCGCTCTTCTGGAGCTCACGGACCGAGGGATGCCGCTCCACCAGGAAGCCGGCGTTCCGGAGCAGCAGCGATACCACCCGGCGCACCCGCTGGTCGGGGTGAAACAGGAGGGCCTTGCCCCGGAAGGGCGGCTCGGTCTCCCCCTTCGACTCGAGCGAAATCATCCGCAGGCCCTCGAGGTAATCCGCCGTCTCCGCCCGCCGCAGATCGGCCGTCTGGCGCAGGCGCTCGGCCATCCGCTGCAACGCGGTGCGCACGATGGTGAGCGCCTCGCGCTGGGTTTCCCCCAGCGAACCCTCGCCCAGCAGCATGTCCACTTCGGCCATCGCGACCATGAGCGGGTTGTTGAGCTCGTGGTGCAGGGTCACGCTGAGCTCGCCGATCGCCGCGAGGCGCTCGGCCCGCACCAGGTCCCGCTCGGCTTCGGCCAGGGCAGCTCGCAGGGCGCGGTTGCGCCGCACCCGCTCGAGAACCCGGGGCAGCAGCTCCGGCAGCGTATGGTCCTTGGTGATATAGTCATCGGCGCCCTGGCGCAGGGCGGCTGCCGCCAGCGACTCGCTGCCATGACCGGTCACCATGATGACCGAAGGAGGCTCCGGCCGGCTCAGCAGCCGGGGGAGCAACTCGACGCCCTTGGCGTCGGGCAGCTGCTGGTCCAGCAGGATGATGTCGGCCTCGGCCGCGGCGGGCACCGCCTGTTCCGCGGTCCACACGTGCCGGATCTTCCCGTAGCCGTCCATCTCGAGCAGGTGGCGGACCAGCCGCGCCATCGAGGCGTCATCCTCGATCAGCAGAATGGAGACCGAGGCCCGATCGCTCATGCAGGATTCACTACCCGGATGAGCGCAGCCTGCACCCGGGGATCGATCACGGTTCCCACCAGGTCGGCCATGCGGTCCACGGCCTGGCGCGGACTCATGGTTTCCTGGTACGGCCGTGACGTCGTGAGCGCATCGAAGATCTCGACCGCCCCGATGATCCGGGCCCCCACGGGGATCGAATCGCCGGCGAGGCCGTCGGGATAGCCCTTGCCGTCCCACCGCTCATGGTGGCCGCGGACGAAACCGATGACATCGGCCAGATGTTGGAGCGGCGCCAGGATCTGGGCGCCGATCAGGGTGTGGGTTTTGACGTGGGTGAATTCTTCGTCGGTCAGCGGGCCCTGCTTGGTGAGTACCGATTCCCGGATGCCGATCTTGCCGATGTCGTGCAGCCGGCCAGCCGTCCGGATCGACTCGATCTGTTCCCCGGGCAACCCGGTGGCGAGCGCCACCCGGGCCGAGAGTTCGGCTACGCGCGCGGAATGGCCCCGGAGATGGGCGTCTTTCGCTTCCAGCGCATTGACCAGTGCCTCGAGGGTTGCCACCGACAACCGCTGCAGATTCTCCCGCTCCCGCTGAAGCTCGGCCGTGCGGAGCGCGACCTCTTCCCGGAGCATGGTGCTGAGCCGCTGGCTTTCCAAACGGGCATCCCGCCGGCGAAGCGCCCGCTGAACCGCGCGCAGCAGGTCGGCCAGATCCACCGGCTTGACCAGGTAATCCAGCGCGCCGCGCTGGAGACAGAGCGCGGCGGTGGCGGCGTCGTTGACCGCCGTGAGCACCAGGATGGCGAGGTCGGGATCCCGGTCCAGGAGCTGCAGCACCAACTCGGTGCCGGGTGTATCGGGCAGCCGGAGGTCGAGCAGCACGCAGCCCACCCGGTGCCGCTGCACCGCGGCCAGGGCTTCTGCGCCGGTCGACGCGGTAAACACGTCGTACTTCTCCTGGGTGAGAAACCGGCGCAGGGCATTGCGGATCGGCTCCTCGTCGTCCACCACCAGGATGCCAATGCCGCCGCGGTCGGTTTCAGCCGGCGGGGCTGGGGGCGGGCCGGTGTCTGACACGAGCGTTCGGGATCGGCATGGGTGCGGAAGGTTGCTGTGGTGACTGGCTCAGTCAACCGGCGAATTCCACCTCAACCCGGGGGACCAGGCCGGCATCCGCGGCCCGGCTCAGCAGGGTGTGGACGGCGCGGCGCCCGACGGGCCCGTAGTCCACGGTCCACTGATTGACGTACATGCCGACGAAGGTGTCGGTCCGTTCGTCGGAAAGGCCCCGGCTGAAGCGACCGGCGTGCGCCAGCGCCGACCCGCGATGGGCCAGGGCATACTCCACGCTCGCGCGCACGTCTTGGGCCACCTGGGCCACCACCTCGGGCCCCAGGTCCCGGCGGACCACGTTGCCCCCCAGGGGCAGCGGCAGGTCGTTCTCCCGCTGCCACCAGGCGCCCAGGTCCTCCCAGAGCGAGAGCCCGTGATCGGCGAAGGTGAGCTGCCCTTCGTGGATCAGCAGCCCGACGTCCACCTCGCGCCGGGCCACCGCCTCCTCGATCTGATCGAACGGCATGACCACCGGCTCGACCCGCGGCTGATACAGCTGGAGCGCCAGCCAGGCCGTGGTCAGGAGTCCGGGAACGGCCACGCGCCGTTCCGCCAGCTCCAGCCGGGGATCGGAGCGATAGGGCGTGGTCGACACCAATCGCGGGCCGTAGCCGTCGCCCATGGAGCAGCCGGAGCTGAGCAGCGCATAACGGTCCGCCAGCAGGGCATACGCATGGATCGAGACCGCCGAGACTTCCAGCTCTCCGGCCAGGGCCCGGCGGTTGAGGCTCTCGATGTCGGAGAGCTCGTGGACGTAGCGGAACGGCGTATCGATCAGGCCCTCCGCCAGCGCGTAGAACATGAACGCGTCGTCGGAGTCGGGGCTGTGGGCCACGCGAATGGTTCTCATGAGATGTCGCTCTGCGGCTTAGCGGGGCGGCGCTGCCGCGGTGTGGAACCGGTCGAGCTCCTGCTTGTGATCGGCATACTCGGGCCGGCCGGTGCCGGGGTCGCGGGCCCAGGCGGCCAGAAAATCCTTCCGGGCGCGCGCCAGGGCGTCGGTGTCCCGCCGCGCCTCGGCCACGGCTCCCCGGATCAGGTAGGCGAAGAGATGGCTCGGGTGTTGTTGCAGGATGGTATCTGCCAGCGCGAGGGCCGGCTCGAACCGTCCGACCTGGGCGTTGAGCATGCCGGCATGGTAGCGGCCGTCGGCATCGACCGAGTCGAGCTGGGTGTAGGCCGACAGGGCGTGTTCGGTGAACCGGACCACGTTGGCCGAGTCGCCCTGTTCCGCCGCGACCATGGCCCGGTTGAACAGCCGGTCGAAGGCCTGCCGAGGAGTCATGCTGCTGATGTCGGGGGCCGGACCGGCGAGCCCCCCGGGCGTCGCCAGGGTGGCGGAGCCGGCCCAGGGCTGCTCCGACCCGGCCAGGAGCCATACGATCGCGACCAGCGCGAGCCCGGTAATGGTCAGGGAAACGATCCAGGCGGTCCGGTTGGCCGGGGGCCCGGCGGCGACTTCCCGTCCGCAGCGATGGCAGAACCGTTCACCGGTGGTAAGGGGGGTGTCGCAGGCGGGGCAATGCGTTGGGACCATGGGGCACGGAATATAGGCCGGAGGGGTCGGAAAGGTCGGAAGGTCGGATGGGTCGGAACGTGAAGGGAGTTTTCCGACCCTTCCGACCCTTCCGACCTTTCCGACAGGAAGTGACTTGC
>DASTEX010000363.1:0-4361 GCA_035709185.1 Gemmatimonadales bacterium | reverse complement strand
CGGGGAGTGAGTCGTACTTCACGAAGCCTGCTCCAGATCACGAATGATGCGTTCGGGCACCCGGGGATCGGCCAGCGCAGCCGTGCCAATCTGGATCAGGCTCGCTCCGGCCCGGAGATACTGGCGGACATCGCGCGCCGAACGAATCCCGCCGACGCCGATGATCGGAAGCAGGCCCTGGGTTCGTTCGGCGACTCGACGGACCGCCAGCAGGCCGACCGGCAGCAAAGCGGGTCCGCTCACGCCGCCGCTTCCCTGCCCCAGCCTCGGGCGCTCACCCCGGTACACCAGTCCCGGCATGGTGTTCACCAGGGTCACGCCGTCAGCGCCGGCATCCCGCGCAGTCAGCGCCATCGCCGCGATGTCGGGAAGCACCGGCGACAATTTCGCGAACAACGGCCTGCTGGTAGCGGCCCTCGCCCGCCGGACGATGCGGGTCACGCATTCGGGATCGGCGCCGAACTCGACCCCGCCCCGCGCCGTGTTGGGACACGAGAGATTGAGCTCCCAGGCGGCGACTCCATCAACCCCTTCGAGCCGTTCGATCACCTCCGCGTATTCGGTTTCGGCAAAGCCGACCACGTTCACGAGGATCTTGGCCCGCTTCAGTCGCCGTGTCAGCCACGGCAGCTCGTGGTCCCTGACGGCGGTGACACCGGGATTCGCCAGTCCCACCGAGTTGATCATGCCGCCGGGAAACTCCGCCACCCGGGGAGCGGGATTTCCCCGCCGCGGCTCGAGCGAGACCGCCTTGGTGACCAGCCCGCCCAACCGGTCGAGATCCATGACGCCGTCCAGCTCGCTGCCGTAGCCGGCGGTACCCGAGGCAAGCAGTACGGGATTCTGGAATGAGATGCCGAGGATGTTGAAAGCTCCTGCGGCAACGGCGGAGGTCACTGCCCGGCGGGCCCCAGCGGAGCGTCGCCGGTCTTCCGCTCGTATTCGAGGAGGTATTGCACGATGGCCTCCGCGATGGCGCGGGCCAGCTTCTTCTGCGACTCGGGCATGGCCATGAGCCGGGCATCGGCCCGGTTGGTGCTGAAGCCCACCTCCACCAGGACCGCGGGGCGCCGGGCGGTGTTGAGCACGATCAGCCCGGCCTGTTTCACGCCCCGGTCTTCCCCGGAGTGGACCTCCCCCAGATGCCGCTGAATCAGCGCGGCCGCGCGACCCGACTCCCGGAGGTACTCGTTCAGCTGCAGATCCTTGAGGATGAAGTCGAGCCCGCTCGCTTCGTCCTCCGCTTTGGGCTGTTCGAACCGGATGGCCTCGTTCTCCATCCGGGCCACCCGGGCCGCGTCCTCGGTTCGGGCCTCGGCCAGGACGTAGGTCTCGAAGCCCCGTACCGAGGTGAAGCCGGAGCGCCGCGGCAGCGAGTTGACGTGCAGGCTGACGAAGAGATCGCAGTCCGACGCGCAGTATCGTCCCCGGTCCCGCAGGTCGATCAGGGTATCGCGGGTGCGGGTCAGCGTGACCTGCACTCCTTTGTACCTGAGCTCACGGCTCACCAGCAACCCGAGGTCGAGCGTAACGTCCTTTTCCCGGACGCCGCGCGGGAAGTACAGCCCGGGATTGCCGGGATCCACCCCGCCATGGCCGGGATCGATGGTGACGCGGTGGGTCCGGCGGAAGAGCCCCTTCGGGGCATCGGCCACCGGAGTGGTCGTCGAGGCCGAGGCGACCCGCGTCGCCGGGGGAGCGGCGGGTCGTTCGCCCGCGTCGATCAGGCGTGAGGTGCGAGCGTCCCACCGAAACCGGGACCCCAGGTGCCGGGGAAGCGCGTCGCTCAGAAACTGCAGCGGAAGGAAGAGCGAGTCGCCCCGCAGGGTGGGAAGCGAGGCCAGCGGGTAGAGACCGCTGGAGACGGTGTAGAGGGGAGCGCCTAACAGGAAACGGAAGGGCATCTGTCCCACCCGGACTTCGGCCCAGATACCGTCCAGCTGGCTGGTCCCCCCGATGGCCCCGAGGGTCGGGCCGGCCGGCACCAGGGCTCCCAGCCTGGTATCGGTGGTGATGGGCACTCGGCGCTCGCCCGCGGGAGTCACGATGGTGACCGTGGGCGGCGGCGCTGCGGCGGCCAGCGCCAGGGCGAGTAGCGGAGTAATCATTCGCGACCCTGCCGGGCGATCACTCTCGACATCTCCCGGTCGGCGAGCTTGCGCTTGATGGTCTCACGTTTGTCATGCGCCAGTTTCCCCTTGGCCAGGCCCAGCAGCACCTTGGCCTTGCCGCGGTCGAAATACAGCTCCAGCGGAACCAGCGTGCGCCCCTGCTGCTCCACCGCCCCGATCAGCCGCTCGATCTCCCGCCGGTGGAGCAGGAGCTTGCGGGTCCGGAGCGGCGGCTGATTCCAGCGATTCCCCTGTTCATAGGGCGTGATGTGCATGCCCTCGAGCCAGACCTCGCCGTTCCGGAGCTGGGCCCAGGCCTCTTTGATAGACGCCTTGCCGGCCCGGAGCGATTTCACTTCAGTGCCCTTCAGCACGATCCCCGCCTCCACGGTCTCCAGGATGAAAAAGTCGTGGGAGGCCTTGGGATTGCGGGCGACTGAAATTCGTTCCTTGCGGTCCGGCGATTCGGCGGCACGCTGCTTCATAAGTCCATCACACAGCAAAACATAGGCCGAGTGTTGGATCCGGGCAACGGAGCGCTTGCGGTACCTGGAGGGATTCCTTAGGTTTTGCCGCCTTGCCGAAGTGGTGGAATTGGTAGACGCGCTGCGTTCAGGGCGCAGTGGGCGCAAGCCCGTGTGGGTTCGAGTCCCACCTTCGGCACTCAACTACAGGACTTGGGACTTAGGACTTGGGACTTAGCGGTCCAGTCCTTCTCTGCTCTCCGATTCCCCACTCACAACTCCTCTTAGTCCAAAGTCCTAAGTCGTCAGCCGTCAGTAACGGGCGAGCCGTTCATCCACCCTAGCTGCCCAGGCGTCGATCCCGCCGGCCAGGCTCTTGACTCGGCCGAAGCCCGCCCCTTTCAACACCTGCCGGGCAGTGAGCGATCTGGCGCCCCGATGACACACCGTCACGATCTCACGGTGGGGATCGAGCTCCGGCAGTCTGTCGCCCAGGGAGGACAGCGGAATGAGCCGACTTCCCGCGATTCGCGCGACTTCCCACTCCCACGGTTCCCGGACATCGATCACCTGCGGAGGATCGGGGGTTACCAGTGCCGCGCTCAATGCCTCCGGTGTCAGTTCCGCTTCCTCGTCGAACCCCGCCACGGTGCCGCAGAAGGCCTGGTAATCGATCGGGGCCGTGATGGTCGGAGCGTCGCCGCACACGGCGCAGCCGGGGTCCCGGTGGACCCGGAGCTCCCGGGTACGCATCTGGAGGCCATCGAACAGCAGCAGCCGGCCGGCCAGCGTCTCTCCCTTGCCGAGGATGAGCTTCATGGCCTCGAGCGCCTGCATCGAGCCGATGATCCCGGGCAACACGCCCAGCACTCCTGCTTCGGCGCAGCTCGGAATCAGCTCCGGGGCCGGGGGCTCGGCGAAGAGACAGCGATAGCAGGGTCCTCCGCGGGTCGCGAACACAGCCACCTGGCCTTCGAAGCGGAAGATGCTGCCGTAGACGTAAGGCCGGCCGGTCAGCACCGCGGCGTCGTTCACCAGATACCGAGTGGGAAAGTTGTCGCTGCCGTCGACCACCAGATCGTAGCGGCGGAACAGCTCCAGGGCATTGGCTGAGGTCAGCAGCTCCGGCCACTGCTCGACCGCCACGCCGGGGTTGAGATCGGTGAGGCGGGCCGCGGCGGACTGGGTCTTGGGGATGCCGACCGTGGCCATGGCGTGAAGGACCTGGCGCTGGAGATTGGTGAGATCGACCCGGTCGGCATCGATGATGCCGAGGGCTCCTACGCCTGCGGCGGCGAGATAGAGCGCGGCGGGACTGCCGAGACCGCCCGCGCCCACCAGCAGTACGCGGGCGGCTCGCAAGCGTTCCTGCCCTTCGACTCCGACTTCGGGAAGGGTCAGGTGACGCGCGTATCGAACCAGCTCAAGCGGATCCAGCGGCATGAAGGAATATTAACCGCTGGGCTTCGCCGTCAGACGAGCGAGACTGCCTCCAGAACCTTCGATTCCTCCTGGAGCAGATCGGCCACCGTCACGCTATCCAGAAACTGATCGATCCGCTTCTGGAGGGTGACCCATACCGGGCGGATGGCGCAGCTGGCCGTCGGACCGCACCGATCGGGATCGACCGGGTGGCTTTCGCAGTTGAGCTCGAAAGTCTGGCGCTCTGACGCCGCCATCACGTCTCGAACCGTCAGCGATTCGGGATCGCGGGCCAGAACATATCCGCCCTTGGCGCCCCGGGTGCTTTCTACCAGGCCGGCGCGGCGGAGCCGAAGGAGAATCT
>DASTEX010000362.1:0-4275 GCA_035709185.1 Gemmatimonadales bacterium | reverse complement strand
CCTGGCGGTACATCCACCGTCCGGCCGGTTCGACGGGAGAGCTGTACCACCACGCCGATGATCCGGCGGAGCAACGAAACCGGGCGCGGGATCCCCGGGTGGCTTCCCTGATTCAGCGCTTGCGCGACTCTCTGACGGCCGGTCCGGCCCAGTTGGCTCGAAGGTAATTTCGGGGGAGACGACTCAGGCCCGTTTGCGCTCGGGATCGAAGAACGGCAGCGGCCGAATCACGGCCTCGACGTCCTTGCGCTGATGCTCCACGGTCACTTCCATCTGGACTTTCGTGCCCGGTTCGAAGTGAGGCGCACGGATATGGGCCAGGGCGAGATAGCGCTTGAGCAGGGGAGACCATCCGCCGCTCGAGGCATACCCGATCTGATCTCCCTCACGATAGACCGGGGTACTCACCCGCCACGGGATGGCCGGGAGGTGGGGCGGAAGTCCGTAGGCCAGGAAGCGCCGCTCGAACGATTCCCAATCGACTTCCACTCCGACGAAAGCCCAGGCCGGACCGCGTTCCTTTTCCCGGGCGAGGGCCCGGCGCCCGTTGTAGGGGCCCTTATCCCGGCTGACGGTCCAGCCGAGGTTGAGCTCCCAGGGCGAGGACTTCTGATCTTCGATCACCGCCCGGTGCGCCGAGTGATAGTCCACATCGAGCATGATCAGGCCGGCCTCGATCCGGGCGATATCGAGAGCCCAGATGCCGGCGGGCACAATGCCGTACGGCGTGCCGGCTTCGATCAGCGTGTCCCACAGGGGCTCGGCGTGGTCGGCTTCGACCCAGATCTCGTAGCCCAGGTCGCCGGTGTAGCCGGTGCGGGAGATGGTGACCGGAAGGTCGCGCAGGGTCGTATGGATCAACCGGAAGTACTTGAGTGACCCCAGATCGACCGGAGTCAGCTGCTGCAGGATGGCCCGCGACAGCGGGCCCTGGAGCGCGAGCGCGCCGGTGCGCTCCGAGACCTCCTCCAGCTCCACGTTGAGGCCCACCGCGTTCAGCGTGAGCCAGCGCACGTTAGGCTCGGCGCTGGTCAGGCGAAATACGGTATCGTCCAGGCGGCTGATGGTGCCGTCGTCGATCACCTTGCCGTGGACATCGCACCAGGGGGTGTAGAGCACCTGCCCGACCTGGCATTTCATTACGTCGCGCGTCACCATGCGGTCGAGCAGCCGGGCGGCATCGGGGCCGCTGATCAGGTATTTGTAGAGCGGCGAGACGTCGAACAGCGCGGCCGCGTTCCGCACCGCGGCATACTCGCGGTCGGGATGCGGATCGTAGGCGCTCGCGACCTGGTGCCCGGCCCAGCGGCGCCAGGTCTGAGCCCGTACCAGGGGAGCGGTGCGGTTATGGAACGGCGTTCTCTTCAGCACTGACGTTAGCCGGTAGCCGTTAGCCGTGAAACTGGGAACCAGCGGAGTCTAGCAGAGGGTCGGAAGAGTCGGAAGGGTCGGAAAGGGCGGAAAAGACGGAAAGGTCGGAAAGGGCGGAAACGGGACGTGCAGGTGGCAGGAGAGCGTGTCGCGTCTGCTGCGGACCCTTCCGCCTATTCCGCCCTTTCCGCCCTTTCCGCCCCTTTCCCCGTCTGTCACGCCGCGCTCCGACCGGCCTCCCGCCGCACCAGCGGCATCACCTCAGCGGCAAACCGCTCCATCTCTTCGGCCTGGGGCGAGCATTGGAGCAGCAGCAGGTCGATCCCGGCCTTGCGGAATTCCAGGAGCCGGGCCGCAATCCGCTCCGGCGTTCCCACCAGGCCGGCGCGGAGCCCGCGGTTGGAAACCGAGTAATCCTCCAGCGTCACCTGCTGCTCCAGCTGGGTGTTGGCCAGCCATTGGGAGTAGTTGGCATAGCCCGGCGATCCCGGCCGCACGTTGGTGATCCGCTCCAGCTCCTGTCGAGCGGCGGCTTCGGATGGCCGGCAGATGACGTAGGCGGCGACCCCGAGCCGGAGCGGCGGGAGCCCGGCGTCGCGCCGGCGGGCCTGCATGTCGGCTGCCTTCTCGCGGACCCGCTCCGGCGGATCGCCGTGCATCAGGTACCCGTCGCAGCTCCGGGCGATCAGGGACTTGGCGGCGGGCGATTCGCCGCCGGCGTAGAGCGTCGGCCGGGGCCGGCTCACCGGCTTGGGCTCGAGCGCGGTGTCGTGCACCTGGTAATAATCGCCTTCGAAGCTGAAGCGGGGCTCGCGCCAGAGCCCGGTCAGCACCGTGAGCCACTCACTGGTGCGGGCGTAGCGATCGTCGTGCCGGTCGAACTCTACCCCGTACTGGCGAGCCTCCTCGGCCCACCAGGAGGAAACGACGTTCAAGGAGAGGCGGCCGCCGCTGATGTGATCGATGTTGGCCGCCTGCTTCGCCAGCAGCGCGGGAGGATGAAAGGTGGGCCTCACCGCCACCATGATTTCGAGGTACCGCGTCACGGCGGCCAGCGCCGCCGCGGTGCTCCAGGCGTCGAGCGACGGGGCCTGCTCACCCTTGATGTCGTTCAGGTTGAGTTCTGCGACCAGCGTCAGGTCGTAGCCGATCTGCTCGCTCCGCCGCGCCAGCCGGCTCACGTACTCCCACGAGGCTTCCATGGCTTCGTCCGGGATGTTGCGGAGCCATCCGCCGAAGACCGGCAGCCAATAACCGAAGCGCATCAGGCCGCCTCCCGTTCCAGCCAGTCCGCCAGCCGGACAAAGGGATCGAAGCCCAGTACCCGGGGCCCGTCCGCGACGAAGTTCGAGAGCGCATTGATGTCGTAGTAGTAGTGCCGTCCGTCGCGCGCATCCACGATGTACTCGACGCCGCCGATCTCGATCCCGGCCTGGGCCATGATCCGCTCGACGTCCCGGATCCGCGACGCCGGTGGCCTCCAGGCCTCGACCCGGAGGCCGTTGCGGGGCGCGTCGACCGGACAGGCCGCCCGCGCCAGCTCGGTTCCCTCCACGGTCTGGCAGACGTCCGCGGGACAGAGGTTGAAGCTGTCGCCGGCCGAATACACCCGGATGGCATAGAGGTACTTCCCGTCCAGCACTTCGACCCGCACGATCCGTCCCTCTTCCGCCGGAATGAACTCCTGCACCAGCCCGGTGTGATCGGGACCGAGGTCAATGGAGCCGTTCACGGCTGCCTGCGCCAGCGCCTCGGGGGTATCGAACCGGACGACGCCGGCTCCGCTGCCGCCGATGTTAGGCTTGACCACCACGGGAAACCGGAGGGCACCCGCTGCTTCGGCTGCCTGGGCCGGATCGTGGATCACCCGCGCGGGAGGATAGGGAAGACCCAGCTCTTCCAGCAGCGACAGCTGAAGCGCCTTGGAGGTTTCGATGGCGAACGCAGCCGCGCCGTTCACCACCCGGGTACCGTTCTCCTCCAGGTGGCGGAGCCACTGCTGAGTGTAGAGGACGGCGTGGCCCCGGCCCCGAAGCCAGGCCGACGGACTCATCCGGTTGAAGACCAGCGCGAAACCGTCGGATGCGGCGGGGTCGAACCGATGCCCGTCGGCCAGGATCCGCTCATACGCGACTCCCCGCCGGTCGAGCTCGGCGAACAGCGGCTCGAACCAGTGGGGATGCTCGTAGTACACGCCGATCGGTCCCCGGTGCCCGTTGCGCTTCCCGCGTTGAGCGGCCTCGGCCAGGATCCGTTCCAGCCGGGCGACCAGTTCGGGGGTAGGCCGGCCCTGGCTGAATTCCTCATCGGTGGCGAACAACCGGCCCACCACGCGAGCCCCCACGCTCTCGAGCAATTGAGTGAGGCCCGCGTTCACGACCGGGGCATGGGCCGGGAGCGCGCCGGTTGCGATCGTGATGGCATCGCGTCCCCGGAGAGCATCCGGCCGCAGTTGGTCGAAGAACACCTTGAGCAGGCCGGAGAAGGTCTCGCGGTACACCGGGGTGGCTACAATCACGAGCGATGCGGCCTGCAACGTCTCCAGCGCCTGCACTACCGACTCATCCCGCCGCCGGCCCAGCAGCCCATCAGACGGGAGGGCCGCGAGATCGATCACCTCGGCCCGGCGGCCCGCGGCAGTGAGCGTTTCGGCGGCCCGCTCGAGCAGGGCCCGGGAGCGTGACGGGTGGGCCGGGCTTCCTGCAATCAGTACGACCTGCGACACAAGACCTCCGGATCTACCACAAGAGAAAAACGAAAACGGCCGCGACGCGGGTCGCGGCCGTTGGCCAGGATGTCGGGAGCCGGGACGGGGCCCGTTCGAATCAGGCCCCGGTGTGCTCCTTGTCCGCCACGACGGCCGCGCCCCATTCCCGGCACATATACATGCCGGAGCGCTGGGTA
>DASTEX010000361.1:0-3734 GCA_035709185.1 Gemmatimonadales bacterium | reverse complement strand
GAAGAGCACGGGCGCGGAAGAGGTGCTGGAGCGGGTGAAGACCATTGCCCAGGGAGCCGGCCTGATCGCGGGAGTGGAGGCCGAGCTCAAGGTACAGGCCGGCGACTACGAGATTCTGGTGAACCGGGCCGGCACCATGCTGCTGGATCGCAATCTCCGCTGGCTCGGTCCGGTTACCTACACGGCTGAGGAACAGGAATTCGCCAAAGCGATTCAGCGGGCAACCGGCAAGCCCGAAAAAGGCGCTGACGGATCGGTGCAGCCGCTGGAGCCCTTCGGCAAGGAACCCGAGGGCGGGTCCACCGACGTAGGCGACGTGAGCTGGCTGGTTCCGACCCTGCACTTCTCGGTGGCTACCGCCCCGCTGGAGACGCCGTGGCATGCCTGGCCCGTGGTGGCATCGTCGGGGATGTCGATCGGCCACAAGGGAATGATGCAGGCGGCGAAGACGCTGGCCATTACCGCCGTGGACCTGTTCCAGGACGCGAAGACCCGGGGAGAGATCCAGGCCGAGTTCGCCCAGCAGACCAAGGGTTTCGTATATAAGCCGTATATCCCGCCGGGGCCGCCGCCGATTCCATGACGGCGCCGATCAACCTCTTCGATGTCGAAGCCCGTGCGATGGCGGCGCTGCCGCAGTCGGCGGCCGATTACTTCGCCGGTGGCGCGGAGGACGAAGTCACGCTCCGCGCCAACCGGGCCGCGTTCGACTCGCTCTGGCTTCGCCCCCACAGCCTGGTGGACGTAAGCGAGCGCAGCCTCGCCACCACGGTGCTCGGTACTCCGATTGCTCTGCCGGTGCTGCTGGCCCCGACCGGCTTTCAGAAACTGGCGCATCCCGATGGCGAGCTCGCGGTGGCTCGGGCGGCCGCGGATGCCGGCACCATCACCATCCTGAGCACGTTTTCCACCGTGTCGCTGGAAGACGTGCAGGACGCTGCCCCGGCACCCAAGTGGTTCCAGTTGTACGTCCACAAGGACCGGGGACTTACCCGCAACCTGGTCGAACGGGCCCACGCGGCCGGATATGCCGCGCTGGTGCTTACGGTCGATGTCCCGGTGCTGGGACGGCGCGAACGGGATCTCCGCAACGGCTTCGTGCTGCCGCCCACGCTCCGGGTAGCGAACTTCGACCTGACGCACAGCACCTTGCTCCACGACGCGGGCGACGAATCCGGGCTGGCGCAGTTTCATCGGGATCTGCGGGAACCCTCGTTCGGGCTGAAGGACGTCGACTGGCTGGCGACCCTGTCGCCCCTTCCGATCCTGCTGAAGGGGGTGTTGCGGGGCGATGATGCCCGGGCCGCGCTGGATCACGGCATCAGTGGGATCATCGTCTCCAATCACGGCGGGCGGCAGCTCGACGGCGCCATTCCCGGCATCCGGGCGCTACCCGACGTGGTGGAGCAGGTCGGAGGACGGTGCGAGGTGCTGGTGGACGGCGGGGTCCGTCGCGGCACCGATGTGCTCAAGGCCCTGGCGCTTGGCGCCCGGGCGGTCCTGATCGGCCGCCCCATGGTCTGGGGCCTGGCCTGGAACGGGGCTGCCGGGGTGCGGGACGTGCTGCGGATCCTGGCCGAAGAGCTCGACACCGCGATGGCGTTATGCGGCGTGCGCACGCCGGCCCAGATCACTCCCGACCTGGTGGTAGCCACACCACCCGTTAGCCTCCCGCCGCCCGATTGAATCCCCCTTCCGTTCTGCTGCGTTACACTTACAGGACTGGCAGTTGACCCGAGCGGGATATGGCGGACAAACGCAAGCGAAACCAGGTAGTCGGCGCCCGGTTCTGGGAGAGTGTCACCCGGGAGCACGAAACCACCCGGGCGGAGATCCGGTTCTTCGGCGTGGTAAAGCGGATCCCGGCCGGCGCCTTTCCCCGCACTCACTCTGCGTTCCGGGCCATGGTGTCCGAATGGGACGAAACGCCCGGATCGCTGCAGGGAGACCTGCCGGGCAGCCTTCCGATCAGCATGCAGGGGTGGGAGCCGCTACCGGATGCCAGCGTGGAACGGTACGAAGCCTTCGACCGGGAAACCGGCGATCTGCTGATCTTCTGGCGGGTGCCCTGCCGACGGAAGTAAGATCGGCAATTGCCGAAGTAAGAACAGGAGTGCAGGTTGCAGAGTGCTGAAGCCACTTCTTCAATCTGCAATCTGCAATCTGCAATCTGCTATCTGCTATCTGCAATTGATGAGGTTCCCATGTTACTCCGGCGCATCCCCTTCGCTCTCGTTCTGGCGCTCACCGCTCCAGTTGCGGCCCAGGACATCACCTACCCCAGGACTCCCAGGGTCGATCACGTCGACGAGTATCACGGAACCCGGATCCCCGATCCCTATCGCTGGCTCGAGGACGACACCGCCGCCGCGGTCCGCCAGTGGGTGGAAGAACAGAACCGGATCACCTTCGCATTTCTCGAGAAGATCCCGTTCCGGACCCGCCTGCGCGCCCGCCTGGAGCAGCTCTACAATTATCCCCGCTACGGCGCACCCTTCCGCACCGGCACGTACTACCTCTCCTCCAGGAACTCCGGGCTGCAGAATCAGTCGGTGCTCTACATCCAGCGGGGACTGGACGGTACGCCCGAAGTCCTGATCGACCCCAACACCCTTTCCGCCGACGGGACGGTCCGCCTGGGCGCCACCGCTCTGTCGCGCGACGGCCGCTATTTCGCCTACGGTCTCTCCTCCGGCGGGTCCGACTGGCAGGAGTACCGGGTGATGGAAACGGCCACCCGGAAGCCGCTGCCGGATCACCTTCGCTGGGTGAAAGTGTCGGGGATCAGCTGGTACCAGGACGGGTTCTTCTACAGTCGCTACCCCGCACCGGCCGATACCACCAAGGCTCTCTCGGGCAGCAACGAGAATCACCGGGTCTACTACCACAAGCTGGGAACACCGCAGAGCCAGGACGAGCTGGTGTTCGAGGACCCGGCCCATCCGAAGCGGTTCCACACCGTGCGGCTGACCGAGGACGACCGGTACCTGCTGCTCACCGTCTCCGACCGGAGCGCGGCCGGCAACGACGGCAACGCACTCTGGGTGCGCGACCTTTCCCGCGGCGAGAAGACCTTTCGCCCGGTCATGAACCAGTTCAAGGACAGCTACAACGTCATCGACAACGTGGACGATCGACTGCTGGTCATGACCAACCGGAACGCGCCCAACTGGCGGGTGGTTTCGATCGATCCTCTGCATCCCGAGGAATCGGCCTGGCGGGAGATCCTGCCGGAGAAGCCCGAGCCGCTTCAGGGCGTGTCCAGCGCCGGCGGCCGGCTGTTTGCGACCTATCTCAAGGACGTGACCAACCGGGTCTACGTCTACGACGTCACCGGCAGGCTGGAACGGGAAATCACGTTCCCGACTCTGGGCCGGGTCAACGGATTCGGCGGCTGGGACGATGACCGCGAGGTGTTCTACACCTTCGTGTCGTTCACCTTTCCCCCCACCATATACAAATACGACATCGCGTCCGGGGCCTCGACCGTCTATCGCCGGACCGACGTCCCCTTCGACCCGGAGCAGTTCGAGACCCGGCAGGTGTTCTATCCCGGCAAGGACGGCACCCGGATCCCCATGTTCCTGGTCCACCGCAAGGGACTCCAGCTCGACGGGCGGAGGCCGACCCTGCTCTATGCCTACGGGGGGTTCAACATCATCCAGGGCCCCAACTTCAATCCTCTGCTGGTGGCGCTGCTGGAGCAGGACGGCGTCTACGCCCTGGCCAACCTG
>DASTEX010000360.1:0-10359 GCA_035709185.1 Gemmatimonadales bacterium | reverse complement strand
GCGGGACTGGGGCCTGATCGACCGGCTGCCCCGGCTGGCGGCAGTACAGGCCGAAGGGGCCGCGCCCTTTGCACGAGGATTCGCCGAGGGCTTCCGTACCCGCCACCGGGTGAAGGCCGAAACGATCGCGACCGCCATTCGCATCGGTGACCCGGCCTCATGGGACCGGGGAGCCGCGGCGATCCGTCAAACCGATGGTGTGGTGCTGGCGGTCCCGGACCAGGAAATTCTCGAAGCCAAACGGGTAATCGACCAGGCCGGCGTGGGATGCGAGCCGGCCAGCGCAGCCAGCGTCGCGGGCCTGCGGCGGCTGGTCAGCCAGGCGACGGTGCCGCCGCATCATACGGTTGTGGCGGTGCTGACGGGACACCTGCTGAAAGACCCGGAGATCCTGCTGTCGACGGCGGAGAAGCCGGTGGAGATCGAGCCGACGATCGACGCCCTTGAGGGCGTGTTAAGGACTTAGGACTCAGGACTTAGGACTTAGTGGAAGTATGAGGTGAGAAGGAAGAAGGGCGAGCAGGTTGCCCTCGCTTCCAATGGCTCAACCAACCTCTAAGTCCTAAGTCCTAAGTCCTAAGTCCTCTAGTTGCCCGTCACCTTGTCTACCGCCTTCTCCAGCTCCTCGTACGCCGTCGCATCCACTTCGCGGAACGGCGCCATCACGTGGGCGATCTTGCCGTCGCGATCGATGATGAACAGCGAGCGGTTGTCGAGCGCGCCCCGGGGGGTGCTGACGAAGGCTCCGTACTGCTGGCCCACCTTGGCCCCGACGTCGCTCAGGAACGTGAACGGATAGTCCTTGTCGCGGGCCCAGGAGGCCAGCGTGGTGTCGGCGTCGGCACTGATGGCAAGCAGGGTCACGCCCTGGCCGCCATTGAAGATCTGCGCGTACTGATCACGGTACGCGTCCATTTGAATCGTTCAGCCGGAGGTCCTGGCCCGGAAGAAGAAGGCCAGTACCACGACCTGCCCTCGGAAATCGCGCAGGCTGACGGGCTTGCCGAGCCCGGTCCGGGTGGCCGACGGAAGGGTGAAGTCCGGTGCGACCGTTCCCACGGGCAAGGGCGTCGGCCGCTCCGCCTGGGCCACCAGGTTACCGGCGCTCGCCACGAGCGCCCCTAAAGCCAACCAGGCTTTCATCGTTCCTCCATCGAGCGATCTGGTGATCCAGCGATTGCTCGGGCAGATCGCGGATCACCTCGGGTATGCTGGAGATGTAATCGCCCGATCGCTCGATCGCCAGATCGCGTGATAACAGCTTCCGCCCGACCGTCTGACCGTCCGACCGCCGGACGGTGTTAAGTTTTCGGGTTCTATGGCGAACTACCAGTACATCTTCACCATGCAGGATCTCCGCAAGGTGGTCCCGCCCAGCCGCGAGATCCTGAAAGGGATATACCTCGCCTTCTTCCCCGGCGCCAAGATCGGCGTCCTGGGGGCCAACGGCGCCGGCAAGAGCTCGCTGCTTCGCATCATGGCCGGGGTCGATCAGGACTTCCAGGGCGAAGCCCGCCCGGCCGAGGGCATCCGGATCGGCTATCTGTCCCAGGAACCGCAGCTCGATCCGACCAAGGATGTGCGCCGCAACGTCGAGGAGGCGGTGGCGCCGATCCGCAATCTGGTGACCGAGTTCGAGGAGCTGAGCCTGAAGTTCGGCGAGCCGATGGACGAAGCCGAGATGAACCGGCTGCTGGAACAGCAGGGCGAGCTGCAGAACCGGATCGAAACCGTGGGCGCCTGGGAAATCGATCGCAAGATCGATATCGCCATGGATGCGCTGCGGCTGCCGCCGGGCGACGCCGATGTCAGTACGCTCTCCGGTGGCGAGCGGCGTCGCGTGGCGCTCTGTCGCGTGCTGCTGGAACAGCCCGACCTCCTGCTGCTGGACGAGCCGACCAACCACCTCGACGCCGAGTCGGTGGCCTGGCTGGAACGGCACCTCGCGGAATTCCCGGGCACCGTCGTGGCCGTGACCCACGACCGCTATTTCCTCGACAATGTCGCCCAGTGGATTCTGGAGCTCGACCGCGGGGCCGGCATTCCCTGGAAGGGCAACTACTCCTCGTGGCTGGAGCAGAAGAAGAACCGCCTGGCCCAGGAAGAAAAGCAGGCCTCGGCTCGCCAGCGCACGCTGGAACGGGAGCTCGACTGGATCCGGATGGCGCCGCGGGCCCGCCAGGCGAAATCGAAGGCCCGGATCAATGCCTACGAGGCCCTGGTGGCGGAGGAGCGGCAGGCCCGCGAAGCCGGAGCCGAAATCCTGATTCCCGCGGCGCCCCGGCTGGGCGACGAGGTAGTGGTCGTCCGCGATGTTTCCAAAGGGTTCGGTGACCGGCTGTTGTTCGAGAAGCTCAACTTCTCGCTGCCGCGGGGCGGCATTGTCGGCGTCATCGGCCCCAACGGCGCGGGCAAGACCACCCTGTTCCGCATGATCACCGGCGAAGAGGAGCCGGATACGGGCACCCTGACGGTCGGCTCCACGGTCCAGATCAGCTATGTCGAGCAGAGCCGCGATGCCCTGAAAGCGGAGCACACGGTTTACCAGGAAATCTCCGGAGGCGAGGACACGCTCGACTTCGGCAACCGGCAGGTCAACGCGCGGGCCTACTGCGCCAGCTTCGGCTTCCGCGGCGCCGATCAGCAGAAGAAGGTCGGCAGCCTGTCGGGTGGGGAGCGCAATCGCCTCAACCTGGCCAAGCTCCTCCGGAGAGGCGGCAACCTCCTGCTGCTGGACGAGCCGACCAACGACCTGGATGTCGATACCCTGCGGGCGCTGGAGGATGCCCTGCTGGCGTTCTCCGGATGTGTGGTCGTGATCAGCCACGATCGCTGGTTCCTCGACCGGATCGCCACCCACATGCTGGCGTTCGAAGGGGACAGCGAAGTCTTCTGGTACGAAGGCAGTTACAGCGAATACGCCGCCGATTATCATCGGCGGAAGGGGGTAGCGGTTGACCAGCCTCACCGAATCCGGTACAAGAAGCTCGTTCACTGACGTGAATCCCGCGCTGCGAGCCAAGATGCCCGCCCTGCCGCCGGCCCTGGAAGGACTGGCGAGCCTGGCGGGCAATCTCTCCTGGAGCTGGCACCGGCAGGCCCGGGCCCTGTTCAAGAACCTCGATGAAGTCACCTGGCATCGCACCCGCCATAACCCGATCCGGTTTCTGAACGAGATCGAACCGTCCCGGCTGGAGCGGGCGGCGGCCGACCCGACGTTCGTCGCCGAGCTGGAGCGGGTGCTCCAGTGGATGGAGGGGGAGCAGAGCAACGAGCACACCTGGTTCGGGCGCACCTGGCCCGACCTGCGGGAGCGGCCGGTGGCCTACTTCTGCGCCGAGTTCGGCTTCCACAATTCGGTGCCGATCTACTCCGGGGGCCTGGGAATCCTGGCGGGAGATCACTGCAAAGGCTCGTCCGATCTGGGGCTCCCGCTGGTCGCCGTCGGCCTCTTCTACCAGCGCGGCTATTTCGACCAGCGGGTCCGGCTCGACGGCTGGCAGGAAGACAGCGACGAGATCGTGGCCCCGGACCTGATCCCCATCACGCCGCTCACCGGCATGCGGGGCGTGCCGTACATCGCGGTGATCCAGACCTTCGGACGTCCGGTGCACGTGCGGGTGTGGTCCATGCGGGTCGGACGGGTCCCGGTTTACCTGATGGATACGGCGCTGGAGGAGAACCATCCCGACGACCGGGCCCTGCTCAGCAAGCTGTACGGCGAGGGCGAGGACCTGCGGCTCCGGCAGGAATGGATCCTGGGCGCCGGCGGCGTTCGGGTGCTGCGGGCCCTGGGCCAGGAACCGGCGGTCTGGCACGCCAACGAAGGACACGCCTCGTTCATGATGCTGGAGCGGGTCCGGGAACTGGTCGCCTCCGGCAAGTCATTCGAGGAAGCAGTGGCGGCGGTTCGGGCCACGTCGGTGTTCACCACCCACACCCCGGTGCCGGCGGGGCACGACAACTTCGACGCGACCCATGTCGCCGACTGCATGGGTCCGATCTGGGAGGAGCTGGGCATCTCGCGCGAGCACCTGTTCCAGCTGGCGGAGAATCCGCGGCAGCCGGGCCGGTTCGACATGACCGCGCTGGCGATGCGCCTCTCAACCCACGTCAACGGCGTGTCGCAGCGCCACGGCCTGGTGTCACGCACCATGTGGAAGGGGCTCTGGCCCGACCGGCCGGACCTCCAGGTGCCGATCGGGGCGATCACCAACGGCGTGCACTTGGCCACCTGGATGGCCAATCCGATGATGGAACTGCTGGACCGGCACCTCGGCCCGGATTGGTGGAGCTGGTGGACCCGGCTCGACAACTCGAAACAGGAAGAGCGCATCCGCACGATCGACGATCTCGATCTGTGGCGGGTGCACCAGGGGCTGCGGGAAGTTCTGTTCCGCTTCATGCGGGAAGACGCCCGCCGCCGCTTCGCCGACGACTGGAAGGAAGCCACCCAGGTGGTCGGCGCGGGAGCGCTGCTCGACCCCGACGCATTCACCATCGGCTTCGCCCGGCGGTTCGCCACCTACAAGCGGGCCAACCTGATCTTCCGCGATCCGGAGCGGCTGCACCGGCTGCTGGTAAATGCGCGGCGCCCGGTCCAGCTCATCGTGGCCGGCAAGGCCCATCCGGCGGATCATCCCGGCAAGCTGATGCTCCAGAGCGTGTACCGCTTTACGCACGACCCGTTCTATGAAGGCCGGGTCGCCTTCGTCCAGGATTACGGTATGTACCCGGCTCACATCCTGGTTCAGGGTGTGGACCTGTGGCTCAATCTCCCGCGGGTGCCCATGGAGGCGAGCGGCACCAGCGGCATGAAAGCAGCGCTCAACGGCGTTCCGCAGCTCTCCACCGAGGACGGGTGGTGGGAAGAGGCGTGGGACGGGACCAACGGGTGGACTATCCGGCGCCCTGCGACCGAGATCCCGCCGGAGGACGCCGACGCCCGCGATGCCGAGGAGCTGTACCGCCTCCTGGAACAGGAAGTGGTCCCGTTGTATTACGATCGCGATGAGCGGGGAATTCCGGCAGGCTGGGTCGACCGGATGCGCAATGCGCTCCGGGTCGCGGTCGGACATTTCACGGCGCATCGGATGCTGCGAGAATACACCGAGCGATATTACGTGCCTTCGATGCGAGGCGATGTGAGTGCTGACGACCCACCCACTGTCTGAGGCTGCCGCCACCCGGCCGTGGGTTCGCCGGCCTGCCACCCCCCTCCGGATGCCGGACGGCACGCCGGTAACGGTCGTTCACCTGGCAGCCGAGTATTTCCCGTATGCCCGGACCGGCGGCCTGGCCGAAGCCGCCAACGGGCTGGCACGCTTTCAGAGCATCGCCGGCATTCCTACCATGGCGGTGATGCCGCTGCACCGGAATGCCCGAGCCTTGGTCGACCGGCTCGACCCCGTTGGCGCGCCCATCGAAGTCGTGTTGGGGGGACGGAAGGAAACCTTTCAGCTGCTGCGGCAGGCCCGGGGTCACGACCGGGCCCGGGTGTATTTCCTCCAGCACGACGGCTTCTTCGACCGGGCGGGTATCTACGGGGAAGCCGGCGCCGACTATCGCGATAACGCCGAGCGCTGGGCCTTCTTCTGCCGGGCGGCGATCGAAGCCCTGCCCCGGCTGGCACCGGTTCCGCTGGTGCTGCACGCCCACGACTGGCACACGGCGCTGGCCCTGGTCTACCTCCGCAACCATTTCCGGGGAGATCCCTGGTACGACTCGATCCGGACCGTGCTGTCGGTGCATAACGCCGGCTTTCAGGGTCACTATCCTCCATCCATCCTCGGGCGGCTCGGCATTCCCGAGGCGCTGTTCAACTGGCGGCGGATGGAGTGGCACGGCCAGGTCAACATCCTGAAGGGCGGTCTCGTCTTCGCCGACGCCGCCGTCACGGTAAGTCCCAATCACGCGCGGGAGCTCTGCACCCCCGAGGGCGGGTTCGGGTTGCACCAGGTGTTCTCCTGGATGGGCGGGCGCTTCGTCGGGATCCTCAACGGCATTGACCAGCGGACCTGGGACCCGTCGCAGGACCCGACCATCCCGGCCCGGTTCAGCTGTCAGGACTCCGCCGCCAAGGACGCCTGCAAGACGGCGGTGCAGCGACGGTTCGGACTGGAGCAGAGCCAGGGCATGCCGCTGTTCGTGATGGCGGCCCGATTGGTCACCCAGAAAGGCATCGACCTCATTCTCGAGGAGCCCTGGTTGATGCGGCTCCAGGCCCAGTTCGCCTTCCTCGGCTCGGGCGAGGCGCGCTTCGAGCAGGCGCTCGAGCGGCTGTCACAGGAGCACCGGGGACGGGTGTCGGTGTATACCCGCTTCAGCGACGAGCTGGAACACGAGCTGATGGCGGGCGGGGACTTCCTGCTGATGCCCTGCCAGTACGAACCCTGCGGCCTCACCCAGATGCGGGCCCAGCGTTATGGCGCGCTGCCGGTGGTACGCCGGGTGGGTGGCCTGGCGGATACGGTGGAGGACGGGGTGACCGGATTCGTGTTCGACGAATACCGTCCGGAACCGCTGCTGGGCGCGGCCCTCCGGGGGCTGGATGCCTGGAGCGATCCCTACGAGCGTCGCCGGCTCCGCTGTGAGGCCATGCGCCGGGACTTCAGCTGGGAGCGCTCGGTGGAGCGATACCTGGGGGTTTACCGCCGGGTCCTGGCCGGCGAGCTGGTCGCGTCGATCTGATGGACTTCGTTCTGGCCCTCCACAGCCATCTGCCCTGGGTGCTGCATCACGGGCGGTGGCCTCACGGAAGCGACTGGCTGTGTGAGGCCGCGATGGACACGTATCTCCCGCTGCTGGACGTGCTGGAGCGGCTGGAGGCGGAGCGGCGGCCGATTCCGCTCACCATCGGCGTCACGCCGGTTTTGGCCAATCAGCTGGCCCATCCCGACCTGGCGGCAGAGCTCGATGCCTTCATCGCCCAGCGCCTGGAAGCCTGCGACGAGGCCGCGCGGGATTTTGAAGCCAGCGGCGAAACCCACCTGATCCCGCTGACCCAGTTCTGGCGCTGCCGGCTGCAGCGGCTTCAGACGCTCTTCCACGCGCTCGACGGCGGCTTGATCGGCGCGCTCACGCGGCAGGCCCGGGAAGGCCGGATCGAGCTGCTCTCCTCGGCCGCGACCCACGGGTTCCTGCCGCTGCTGCGCCGGCCCGAGAGCGTGCAGCTGCAGCTCCGGCTGGGGCGGCGGGAGCACCGCCGGCTGTTCGGCCTGGAGGCCAGCGGCTGCTGGCTCCCCGAGTGCGCCTACCGCGAGGGACTGGAGCAGCCGCTCCGCGACGCCGGGTTCGATTTCTTCTTCGTCGATGCCCATATGGCCCGGGCCGGCCGGTCACTGGGACTCTACGGCGAGCGCGACTTCGTGGACGGCATGCGGGAACCGGACGAGCGCCCGCTGGATGCGGTGTATCCCCGCAGTCCGTACCGGGCGTACTACCTGCGTCCCCGGCGCGGCGCTCCGGTGGCGGTGCTGGTCCGGGAGCAGGAGACGACGCTCCGGGTCTGGAGCCGGCACCAGGGATACCCGGGCGACAGCGGTTATCTGGAGTTCCACAAGATCCGCTGGCCCGGCGGACTCAAGTTGTGGCGGGTGACCGATCCGAACATCGACCTGGGCGGGAAGCAGCCCTACGACTGCAACGTGGCGCGGGCCCGGGCCTGGAAGCATGCCGGCAACTACGTCGAGCTGCTGCACAGCCTGGGGGGCATGGCAGGGCCGTTAGGCGGCGACCTGATTGCCACGCCGTTCGACACCGAGCTCTTCGGACACTGGTGGTTCGAGGGGCTGGACTTCCTCCACGATCTCTACCGCGGCCTGGCGGAACAGGACCTGGTGCGGCCCATCACCGCCTCCGGCCATCTCAGTGGCGGGCGAGCCGGCGGGCGGCAGTTCATCCAGCTGGCGGAAGGCTCATGGGGAGCCAATGGGGACTTCAGCAAATGGCTGAACCCGGAAACCCAGTGGACCTGGGATCGTCTCGGGCCGCTGGAGGATCGCTTCTGGGACCTGGCCCGGGCGCAGTTGCCCGCCTGCCCGCCTGCCCGCCTGCCCGCCTGGGAGCAGGCCACCCGCGAGCTCCTGCTGGCGCAGGCATCGGACTGGCAGTTCATCATCTCCACCGGTGCGGCGACCGACTACGCGGAGCAGCGCTTTCGGGGACACTGCGACGGGCTGAGCGCGCTGCTCACTGCGATCGAACGGGGGGACGACGAGTCGGCCGGTCGGCTGGCCCACGAATACCGGAAGGCGGACGATTGCTTCCCCGACCCGCTGGGGGTGGTGCGGGAGGCGCTGGCCGCCGGGAACTAGAATGACGCACTCGGTCGTCATCCACGCCCACCTCTATCAACCGCCGCGCGAGAATCCCTGGACCGGGCAGATCCCCCCGGAGGAGACCGCCGCGCCCTTCCACGACTGGAACGAGCGCATCACGGCGGAGTGTTACCGTCCCCTCAAGCCGCTGCTCGACCGCCTGAGCTTCAACCTGGGCGCCACCCTGTCGGAGTGGCTGGACCAGCACGCCCCCGACGTACTGGCCGCCGCGATCGAGGCCGACCGGCTGAGCGTGGCCCGGTTGGGCCACGGCAACGCCATGGCCATGCCGTACCACCACCTCATCCTGCCGCTGGCCTCGCGCCGGGACAAGGAAATTGAGATCCGCTGGGGCATTCGCGACTTCCAGCGGCGCTTCCGCAGGACACCGGAAGGATGCTGGCTGCCGGAGACCGCGGTGGACCTCGAAACCCTGGACGTGCTGGCGGCGGCCGGATTCTCGTTTACCGTGCTGGCGCCGCACCAGGTGGAGGCGACGCCACTCTTCGGGCAGCCGGGCGTAGTCCGAACCGGTCCCAGCCGGCGCATCACGGTGTTCCTGTACGACGGCGTGCTGGCTCACGAGGTGGCCTTCGGCACCCTGATCCGCGATCCGCTGCAGTGGAGCCGGCGCATGATCCTGCCGGCCGACGATATCCGGGCGCCCAGACTGGTGACGCTGGCCACCGACGGGGAGACCTTCGGGCATCACCAGCCCCGTGGCGTCGAGTCGCTCGCCCGGGTGCTGGGTGACGTGGACGCGGCGGACGTCAGGATCGACAACTATGCCGCGTTTCTGGCGCGCCACCCGCCGCGACAGTTCGTGCGGCTGGTGGAGAATACCTCCTGGAGCTGCGCCCACGGCGTCGAACGCTGGCGCTCCGATTGCGGCTGCCGGCTGAAACCGGAAACGTCCCAGACGTGGCGGGCTCCGTTGCGTCAGGCCTTCGACGACCTCCGCAGCGAGCTCGACCGGATCCTGGCGGCGGACGGGACGGCCATTCCGGACGAGCCCGCGACAGCCCGGAGGACGGTACCGCTCGGCTGGCATGCCCGGAGGATGTTCTCCTCCTGCGGCTGGTTCTTCGACGATATCGCGGGGCTCGAGTCCCGGATCTGCCTGTCCCACGCGGTCCGGGCCATCGCGCTGGCGGGCCAGCGGGGCCAGCCGCTGCTGAGCGCGCTCCGCCACCGCCTGAGCGAGGCGTTGAGCAATGATCCGGCGGTGGGGAGCGGGGCGGAGGTGGTGGACGACATTATCCGGCATTCCATGTCTATTGTCGATTGACAATTAACGATTGACAATTGACCGCGTCTTTCCGATTCACGGTCATTCGGCATTCACCAAAACGATTGCCCGACGAGTTCCGTTGTGCTGCAAACGGAGCCCGCCGGGCAATTGTCAATCGTCAATTGTCAAGCTGCAATAGGCTGCCTCAGGGCAACGGCGTACAGGGCACGTCCAGCCCCCTGGCATCGCATTCGCCCGCCGGCACCAACATGTTGGGATGGACCACGTCGCCGGGCCGGTCCAGCGGCAGATCAGCCAGCCGATCGTAGCGCCGGGCGTCGATCCAGCGGGTACCCTGCTCCCACATCAACGAGTAGAGCCGGTTGTACAGCAGCTGGTCGACGAAGGCGTCCGTCGAACCCGGCTGCGCAATGGCACCCAGCCCACCCGCGTGCTGCCGGACGAGGTTGAGGTCCGCCGTGGCCCCGGCCAGGTCCCCGGTGAACCACCGGATCTCCGCCCGGAGCAGGATCAGCTCTTCGTTCTTGATCCACGGGATGTCGCTGCCCAGGTCGGCCACCGTGGGATCGGTGACCGAGTTGAACATGGTGGGCTTGTGGGTCCCCGTGAGATCGTTCAGGGTCCGCGGAGCCGGGGCCGCCGTCACCTTGTTCAGCCGGAGGTCGCCCGGCAGGGCGTCATCCACGATGGAGGGATGCACCCAGTAGCGGTTCACGGTGATGTTCTCCGTGACCGGGTTCCGGGGCTCGCCCGCCGCCGTGCTGTAGGCGTAATACACGCCAGTGGCCA